>JAGWRQ010000021.1 GCA_028869615.1 Candidatus Methylomirabilota bacterium
CAGCTCTATCGGCGCGCCGCCGAAAAGAAAGGTGGACAGCAGTAGCATGACACTGTACTGTGTTGTTACTTGGCGATAGCTGATTTTACCTCACGGAAAGGGGAGAGTTGAATGCGAATATGGAAGAGGTTGGGGATTGGACTGCTGACGACAACGATGCTGATCGGAGGGGGCATGGCTTCAGCCCAAAAGGAGTCGGCAAAGGAGCAGGCGAAGGAGCCGGACCCCTTCCAGAAGCTGGGGCTTTCGGCCGATCAGCGGAGTAAGCTTGATACGGCCAAGAACGAGCGGATATCAGCGCTGGGTGCGAGCCAGCAGAAGATTGTGGAGATCCAAAAAAAGCTAGTAAGCCTGATCTTTGACAAGAAGGCGTCGGACAAGGAGATCGACCAGGTGGCCAACCAACTCGGAGCCGTCGAGAAAGAGGCGCTCCTAGCACAGATTAAGTTTCACAAGACGATACGGCAGGTCCTGAACCAGGAGCAGCTCACGATGCTGAGTAAAGGCGGCAAGTAACCGCGTGAGTAGCCCTCAGTATAGTCAGTAGGTTGGGGAACTGAGCTAGGGCGATTCCGTGTGCTCCTCCGGTCCGTGAGCGGAGGTCCGGCGAGCCGTCTCCTTGCGGTAGGGCTCATGTAGATACTGCTTTGCTACGTCTTTGGCGATGCTGTCGGTCTTGATGGCCAGCGCCATCCGGTAGCTCCGCTCCGCCTCCGTTCGCCTCCCTAACAGGTCGTGGATCATGCCGGTCCGGGTCCAGGCCCATGCCGTCACCCAGGCGTACCGAGCGGTCGGCTGGTCGATCGCCTGTCTGAAGAAGCTCAAGGCGGTAGGGTAGTCGCCCCGATCCATGTAGATCTTCCCCATGAGCTGCAGGTACCGTGGCAGCATCTCGCGTGTAAAATGGTACCGGTCCAGATCGAGGTTGCCGCGGATGCGACGGCCGACCTCCAGGGCCTCAGAGAATCGTCCCAGCTCGGAATAGACCAGAGCCGCCTGGAAGTAGAGCTCCGGGTTGCCGGGGAATCGGCGGAGCAACTCAGTAGCCAGCGGCACGGCTTTCTCAAACTCTTTCTCGATGCCGGTGTAGGCCTGCAAGAGGGCGAGCTTCGCCAGCATCCGGGTCGCGGCGCCCCGCTCGCTCGCGATCGTCAGCTCCCGCAGACCTCGCTCGCGATCGCCGGGTGGCAGCAGCAGACCTACCAAAGGTCGGTAGAACCATGCGACCCTGGAGAGTGTGTAATCGTACAGCCCCAAGCCGTAGTAGGCATCGTACCTGATCGGTCGGCGCAAGAGGCAGGTATCGAGATGCGATTTTGTCCGCTTGGTCGCTTCGTAGGCCGAGAAATAGTTGCCCAGGGCGCCGTCGATCATCGCCTTGGAGCCCCAAGCCATTCCGAGGAAGAGCAGCAGATCGGCCTCCTCAGGGGCCTGCTTAAGACGCGCCTCGGCTTTGTCTGTGAGACTGCGCATAGCCGCCAAGAAGGCGTCCATCTCCTGGCGGTTTGGTTCTCGATCCTGCAGACGCATGAGCGTCACGAAAGCCTGATAGAACGGTGCAAGCAGCCCGGTCTTATCGACGTCGCCGAGGCGGGCGAATGTCTGCTCGGCCAGGTCGTAGTCGAGATTAAGAAGGTGGTCGGTCCCGGCTGCCACCAACTCCAAGGTCTTCGTATCGGCCCAGGGGTCGGCCCGGCTCGGATCGGGCGGCAAGAGCACCAGTAAGCCAAGGACAAGGCTGAAGCCCGCGTGCCACCCTTTGGCCTTCACCAACGCCCAACGCGCCATCCTGCACGCCTCCACGCCCCATTCATCCAACCCTTACTCCACCCCGCCTGCCTTGTCAATGCCCAGGCTTCATGGTATCGTGACGCCGTGCAACTGAGGACCTGATGCGCCTGGATGTGTAGATAAGGAAACACTGTGCCGTGTCGAAGATACCCGAACTAATCGTGGCCCTGGATGTGGGGAACCTGGATGCGGCCGCCGCGCTGGTTGCGCAACTCTACCCCACAGTAACGCTCTTCAAGGTGGGCTTGCAACTCTTTACGGCTGAAGGTCCGCGGGTGGTGGAGGCGGTAAGGCAGCAGGGCGGAGCGGTCTTTCTGGATCTGAAGCTGCACGATATCCCGAACACCGTGGCTGGAGCGGTTCGCGAGGCCGCAAGGCTTGGGGCAGTGATGTGCACGCTCCACGCCTCCGGCGGACGGTCGATGCTGCAGGCGGCGGCGCAGGCGGTCGCCGCAAGCGGCTCGCCCATGCGGCTGCTGGCGGTGACGGTGCTGACCAGTCTGGATTCGCGAGACCTTGAAGAAGCCGTCGGCAGCAAGCTCGATCTCGCCGCGCAGGTCGTTCGTTTGGCCTCACTCGCGCGGGAGGCCGGGTTGGATGGCGTCGTGGCGTCGTCTCACGAAATCGGCTTGCTGCGGGCGACTCTGGGATCGTCGATGCGCCTTGTCATCCCGGGCATCCGCCCGGCATGGGCTGCAGTCGATGACCAGCGCCGGGTCATGACTCCACAAGAGGCGGCCGTCGCAGGCGCCGACTACCTGGTGATTGGCCGACCGATCACGGCGGCAGTTGATCCGGTACAGGCGACCAGCCGGATTCTGGATGAGCTCAGGGCGGTGGCGTGAGATGACACCTGATCTTTTTGACCGATTGCCCACCCCATCCCAAAAGGTTCCGGCGCCGCTTGCGGACCGGATGCGCCCGAGGACGCTCCAGGAATTCGTTGGGCAGGAGCACCTGCTCGGGGAGGGGAAGCTCCTCCGGAGGGCCATGGAGGCGGGCGAATTGCCGTCGTTGATCCTGTGGGGCCCGCCGGGTTCAGGCAAGACGACCCTTGCCTTTTTGCTGGCGGAGCGGTGCAAGGCGACCTTTCAGCCGTTCTCGGCCGTCACCTCCGGGATCAAAGAGATTAAAGAGGTGATCGCTCGCGCCCGGCAGGAGCGCACCTATGGCCGGCGGACGCTCCTGTTCATCGATGAGATTCACCGTTTCAACAAGGCCCAGCAGGATGCCTTCCTGCCCCATGTGGAGGGAGGCACGATCGTGCTGATCGGGGCCACCACCGAGAACCCCTCGTTCGAAGTCATTGCGCCCCTGCTGTCCCGGGCGAAGGTCGTGACGCTTCACCCACTGGCGGAGGACGCGCTGATGGTCATCCTTCGGCGCGCACTCGACGATCAGGAGCGGGGGCTCGGTCGTCTTCAGATCGAGGCCGATGACGAGGCGCTTCGCTTCATTGCAGGGCTCGGCTCGGGAGATGCCCGCGTATCGTTGAACACCTTGGAGCTGGCGGCGCAGATGGTAGAGGGGCAGCCTGAGGGAAGCAGACGGTTGACCGTGCAGATCGCCCAAGAGGCGTCAGGCAGGCGGACGCTGCTGTACGACAAGGCCGGGGAGGAGCATTACAACCTGATCTCGGCCCTGCACAAGAGTCTGCGGGGTAGCGACCCTGATGCCTCCCTCTATTGGCTTGCCCGGATGCTGGCATCGGGCGAAGATCCGCTGTACATCGCCAGGCGGCTGGTCAGGTTCGCGTCGGAAGATGTCGGCAATGCCGAACCGCGAGCGCTGCAGATGGCGCTGGCGGCCAAGGAGGCGTACCATTTCCTCGGCTCGCCGGAGGGGGAATTGGCGCTTGCCCAGGCCGTCGTCTTCCTGGCTACCGCGCCCAAATCGAATGCCATCTACCGGGCCTTCGGTGAGGCGCAGCGGGATGTGGAGGAGGCGCCGCTCGAAGGGGTGCCGCTGCACCTGCGCAATGCCCCAACTGCCTTGATGAAGGAGATGGGGTACGGCGTCGATTACCAGTATCCGCATGAGCTGCCTGAGGCCTTTGCCGACCAGAACTACCTGCCTGAACCGTTGAAAGGGCGAATCTACTACCACCCCACTGATCGTGGGCTCGAAGCCGAGATCGGCCGCAGACTTGAAGCGTGGCGTCGTCGGAGGGTGGGGACGCCGTCGTAAGCGATGGGAGCGTCTATGACGAACATCAAGACCGTTGGAGTCGTCGGGGCCGGCATCATGGGGTCCGGCATCGCGCAGGTGGTCGCACAGGGAGGCTACGCCGTCGTCGTCAGGGAGGCGGAGCAGCGCTTGTTGGATAAGGGGAAGCAGGCGATCGACAGCGGGCTGCAACGAGCGGTTGACAAGGGACGGATGACCGTCGAGGAAAAGACGGCGCTCCTTGGGCGGATCAGGTGGACCCTTGCCCTGGAAGACCTGAAAGGGGCCGATCTGATCATCGAGGCGATCACCGAGGATCTGCCGCTGAAGCAGGATCTATTCCGCGCCCTGGATCGCCTCTGCCCGCCGAGCACGATCTTTGTCAGTAACACCTCATCCATCAGCATCATGTCGCTGGCTTCTGCAACCGGGCGGGCCGACCGGTTCGCCGGCCTGCATTTTTTCAATCCCGTTCCGCTGATGAAACTGGTGGAGGTAGTCCGGAGCATTCGCACCAGTGCGGAGACCTTTCGGACCGTCTCCGATTTCGCCGTATCACTGGGAAAGGAGCCGGTTGCGGCAAAGGATCACTGCGGTTTTATCGTGAACCGCCTGTTGGTGCCGTACCTGTTGGATGCTATTCGAGCGTTAGAGGCGGGCGTCGCGTCTGTGACAGATATCGACAAGGCGATGAGGCTGGGCTGCAACCATCCGATGGGTCCCTTGGAGCTCGCCGATTTCGTCGGCCTTGACACGACATACGCCATCGCGAACATCATGTTCGAGGAGTACCGGGAAGCGCGCTACGCACCACCCCAACTTTTGAAAAAGATGGTCATCGCCGGCTATCATGGGCGGAAGTCTGGCCGGGGTTTCTACGACTACTCCGGCCCGACGCCGCACGCGACAAACCTGGGCCTGTGATGCTGCTTCAACGCCTGAGCAAACGACCTGGCATGGAAACAGATTGGGGTAATCCATGACGAGAAGCCGTTCCAGAATCTTATCCGTCATCTCACTTCAGCTCGGACTGATTCTTCTGCCAGGCCTGGCTTGGGCCGATCTTGTTGGACAGCAGAGTACCTGTGGCACCGAGCCGAAAAAGACCGTCGTCGCCCTGACCGGGCAGGAGAAAGTTGTCGACCTTGCCGAGGGCGTGAAAACGGAAGCCTGGACGTTTAACGGTATCACCCCCGGACCGACAATCGAAGTCTGCGAGGGTGACACGGTGAGGATTGTACTGAAAAATGAAGGTAAGGTGGCGCACGGGCTTGATAGCCATGCCTTTAGAATCAATGCAACCAAGTTTGGACCGGTAGAACCAGGGGAAACGCTTGTCTATGAGAAAAAAGTGAATGCGCCCGGGGTGTTCATGTACCACTGCGCAAATGGCCCTCTGACAGACCAACACATCAAGATGGGCATGTATGGTGTCATGATTGTCTATCCTCGCGGCCAAAAGCTAAGGCCGGCTCGCGAGATTGTAGTCAGTGAGAACGGCGTCTATGGAGAGCCCGACCCAAAAGGCATGATTGCTCCGTCTACAGAGCGAATGGATGAGAATCGAGCATACTTTGTTCTCTACAATGGGACACTTAAACACGAGCCCCTGGAAATGAAGGCGGGCGACTTGCTTCGCGTGTATTTTGTGAACGCTGGCCCTTACACCTCCACGTTTCACGTGATTGGTGCCATCCTTGATCGAGCCTATGAAGGTGGCAATCCACGCAACCTAGTATACGATGTTCAGGCCTACGCGGTTCCAGCCGGCTCGGGTGGCATGTTTGAGGTCACGATGCCCGAGCCGGGAAACTATCTGATAGTCGACCATGATAAGCTCTCGCAGCTTCCCAATGGGTTAGGTATTCCCATTGTAGCCCGGTAAGCATCAGCGAGATCGGCTCAGAATCGCGAGTAGCTCGATTGGGCGAACTTACCTCTCACCGGGCTCACTCCAGCGTGTTCTCGTGCAAACTCAGGCTGGCATGAAAGACCTATGGGCCGACGACAGCGACGACGCAATTTGAGCTTGACGGCGTAGGGGCAAGAGCGGTATAAAGTCACAGCGATTAACGAATCAAGTGAATAAACGTATATGCCTGAACAAGACTAGGCTAGGCTAACTTCTACTGGACGATCGCGGCGTGATACCGTCATGGGACGAGCCGTTGCTGGCCTGAAGCCGGTATACCTCATATGCAGAGTCGCCAGGTGTAGTGAGCGATGCAGATCCGGCTCGATCCATCCCTGACCGAGACGGTTACTCTCCAAGAGATCACCCGCCGACAGGAGATGGGAGACCTCGCCCCCTTCCGTGAATATCATCTCGCCGCCGATCCTCTCTATCATTGCCATCCGGATACGCGGGAAGCGGGCTTCCGGAGGCTCCATGCGCTGTTCTTCGAGCGGCTAGGGTATGCCCAAGGTGTGCAGCAAGCGGTACACGAGTTCCCGGAGATCGAGGCCCGCGCATCCGAGGTCGTTGTGGCTCTCGCCGCCACCTCTGTGGAGGAGGGAGCCGACCTGGCGCGTGAGCGCGTCAACGGGAACGGTCGTGCAACCACGCGCGTCGGCATACGATTGCAGGCCGATCGGTTCCTCGACCTGTCCACCTTGCAGCGCTATCTCCGGCATGAACTCTGCCATGTCACCGATCTGCTCAACCCTGATTTTGGGTACGAAGGCGACACTGTGGAGATCATCATCCGGAATCGGTATCGGCTCCTCTGGTGTCTTTCGATCGACGCAAGGCTGGAGACCGCAGGCAGGGAGCCACTGGCCGACAAGCCGATGCACTGGCGACAGTTCGACGCGCAGTACGGCAAGTTCGCAACGGCGGTAAGGCAGGCGATCTTCGAGCGGCTCTGGCGGCCCGAGCCGGTCTCCCATACGTCACTGCTCCTGATGGCGAGGAGCAGTGAAGCGTTGCTTCGTCTTGCCGGTGATGCAGGCCAAAAAGGGGAGGGGGGCCCGCGCCCCACACTATTGCCTGGTTCACCATGTCCGCTCTGCCGCTTCCCCAGCTACCACTTTGTTGAACATCGCAGTCTCTTGGATTCAACGCTCACTGCCGCGATCCAGCAGGACTTCCCTGACTGGACCAGCGATAAGGGCCTCTGTGCGCGCTGCCTGGAAGCCTATGCCCTTCGAACCGGCCGTTGGTGAGCACCTCAGGAGAGGCAAGGGAGAAGGAGGTGTGACATGGCACTGACACGGCGACAGTTCCTGCAAGCGACGACTGCGGCGGGGGTCTTCACCCTCGCATCCTCACGACTTGGCCTCAGCATGTTGCAGCCGACGGTGGAGGTTGATAATCCGCTGGAGCGCTACCCGGATCGGGACTGGGAACGGATCTATCGCGACCAGTACCACTACGACCGCACCTTCACCTACGTCTGCTCGCCCAACGACACCCACGCCTGCCGACTGCGCGCCTTCGTCAAGAACGGCATCCTCCTGCGGGTCGAACAGAACTACGACGTAGAGCGCTACAGCGATCTGTATGGGAATAAGGCAACAGTCGCCTGGCATCCGCGGGGCTGCCCCAAGGGCTACACGATGGTCCGTCGGGTCTATGGCGCCTACCGCCTCAAGTACCCGATCGTGCGGAAGGGCTGGATAGAGTGGGCGGACGACGGCTTCCCCGAACTCGATGAGACGAACCTCAGCAAGTACAAGTTTGATTCGCGCGGCGAAGACGAGTTCGTGAAGGTGTCCTGGGATGCGGCGTTCTTCTACATCGCCAGGGGAATGATCCATATCGCCAAGAAATACAGCGGCGATGAGGGGATGAGAAGGCTCAAGGCACAGGGGTACGCGCCGGAGATGATCGAGGCGATGCACGGAGCCGGCACCCGGACCATGAAGATACGTGGCGGCATGGGGCTGCTGGGGGTGATCGGCAAGTACGGCGCCTATCGCCTCGCCAATACCCTGGCGTTGCTTGACGCCGATATCCGGGGAGTGAGCGCTGAGAAGGCGTTAGGCGGCCGCCTCTGGTCCAACTACACCTGGCATGGCGACCAGGCCCCGGGCCATCCATTCGTCCACGGCCTGCAGGCGAGTGACGTTGACTTCAATGACCTGCGATTTTCAAAGCTCCACATTGGGTGCGGGAAGAATCTTATCGAAAACAAGATGCCGGAGTCTCACTTCTTCAATGAGCTGATCGAGCGGGGCGCGAAGATCGTCGTCATCACGCCGGAGTACAGTCCGCCGGCGACCAAGTCGGACTACTGGATCCCGATCCGACCCCAGACCGACGCCGCCCTCTTCCTAGGCCTGACCAAAATCCTCATTGACGAAAAGCAATACGATGAACGGTTCGTCAAGCAGTTCACGGACCTGCCGCTACTGGTTCGGACCGATACCCTCAAGCGGCTGAAGCCGACCGACATCTTCCCCGGCTACAAGCACCAGGATATCACGCAGGGGGCGAGCGTCCAGGTCCATGGCCTGACAGCGGAGCAGCGTGAGCGAGTGGGCGACTTCGTAGTCTGGGATCGTACGACGAACGGCCCAAAGGCCATCACCCGTGACGACGTCGGGAAGCATCTGGCCGAGAAAGGGATCGATCCGACCCTGGAGGGGCGCTATGCCCTCAAGACGGTGGACGGCAAAGAGGTGGAGGTCTTCACGCTGTTCGAGCTGTACAAGATCCATCTCAAGGATTACGACCTCGATACCGTCCACGACATCACCCACGCGCCAAAAGAGCTGATCAGGCGCCTCGCCCACGACATCGCGACGATCAAACCTGCGGCGATCCACATCGGCGAAGGGATCAACCACTGGTTCCACGCCACTGAGGCCAACCGCGCCTTCTACCTCCCGCTGATGCTGACCGGTAACCTCGGCATGCCGGGGGCCGGGTGTCACACGTGGTCCGGCAACTACAAGGCCGCCAACTTCCAGGGCTCCACCTGGAGCGGGCCGGGCTTCAAGGGCTGGGTGGCGGAGGATCCGTTTCGTCCCAATCTTGATCCTACGGCGCACGGCAAGACGATCCATGCCCACGCCTACACCAAGGACGAGGAGCCGGCCTATTGGAACCATGGGGATACGCCCCTGATCGTCAACACCCCCAAGTACGGGCGGAAGCTCTTCACCGGTCAGACGCACATGCCGACCCCGACGAAGGTGATGTACTTTACCAACGTCAACCTGATCAACAATGCCAAGCATGTCTACGAGATGCTGAAGCACGTGAACCCTAAGGTAGAGCTGATCGTCTCGACGGACATCGAGATGACCGCCAGCATCGAGTATGCCGACATCGCGCTGCCGGCGAACTCCTGGCCGGAATTTGAGACCCTCGAGGTCACCTCTTCGTGCAGCAACCCCTTCCTGCAGATCTGGAAGGGCGGGATCAAGCCGGTCTACGGCACCAAGGACGATGTCATGATCCTGTCCGGGATCGCGGCCAAGCTGGGTGAACTGCTTCACGACGCCCGATTCGCCGACTACTGGAAGTTCGCTCTGGAAGGGCGGCCGGAGATCTACATCCAGCGCCTCCTGGACTCCTCGACCACCACGGCCGGCTACAAGCTGGACGAGATCATAGCCGGCAAATTCGGCGAGCCCGGCGCGGCCCTGATGCTCTACAGGAGCTACCCTCGCATCCCGTTCTGGGAGCAGGTGCATGACCATGTTCCCTTCTTCACGCCGACGGGGCGGCTCCAGGCCTACAACGACGAGCCGGAGGTGATCGAATACGGCGAAAACTTCATCGTCCACCGCGAGGGGCCGGAGGCCACGCCGCACCTGCCGAACGTCATCGTGTCGAGCAACCCATACATCCGCCCGGATGACTATGGCATCCCCCTCGACGCCATGGGGTGGGACGAGCGGACGGTCCGTAACGTGAAGATGCCGTGGCACGAGGTCAAGGCGACCAGCAACCTGCTCTGGGCGAAGGGCTACCAGTTCTATCTGCTGACGCCGAAGACGCGCCACAAGGTCCACTCCTCGTGGAGCGTGTGCGACTGGAACATTATCTGGGACTCGAACTTCGGCGACCCGTATCGTATGGACAAGCGGATGCCCGGCGTGGGCGAGCATCAACTGCATATCAACCCGCAGGCCGCAAAAGACCTCGGGCTCAACGACGGCGACTATGCCTATGTGGACGCCAATCCGGCCGACCGGCCGTACATCGGCTGGAAGCCTAGCGATCCCTTCTACAAAGTGAGCCGCCTCATGCTTCGAGTCAAGTTCAACCCCGCCTACCCGTATCACTGCGTGATGATCAAGCATTCGGGGTTCATCGCGACCGAGAAGAGCGTGAAGGCGCACGAAACGCGTCCGGACGGACGGGCGCTCTCCGAGGACACCGGGTATCAATCCAACTTCCGGTACGGATCCCAGCAAAGCTGCACCCGCGACTGGTCCATGCCGATGCACCAGCTCGATACGCTCTTTCACAAGCAGAAGACCTCCATGAGCTTCATCTTCGGGGGCGAGGCCGACAACCATGCCGTGAATACGGTGCCGAAGGAGACCCTGGTGAAGATCACCAAGGCCGAGGACGGCGGGCTGGGCGGCACAGGTGTCTGGGAGCCGGCGCAGACCGGCTTCACGCCCGGCAATGAGCGCGAGACGATGAAGCGGTATCTGGAAGGTGGGTTCATCGAAGCACAGCGCAAAGGGGACGGCGATGCCGAACGATGAGTTCGATCAGGACGACCCGATGGAGCTGGTAGGCGTGGCGCTGCCTGACGGCGATCCGGACGAGTTGGCTCGTTCGATCGTCGAGGAGTTCATCCGGATGGGCGTGAGCGATCAGGAGTTGCTGCACCTGTTCCACGATCCGTTCTACGCCGGCCCGTACGCTATCCGGCAGAGCCGAGGCGACGCCTATGTCCAGGACCTGATCGCGTATGGCCGTAAGCGCTGGGGTTATCCACGGTTCACAACAAAGGAGTGACGGCAATGGCCGACGTCTATAACTGGCAGCTCGGACGCTCCATGGCGTACCCCTATGAGGAGAAGCACCCGCAGTGGCAGTTCGCGTTTGTCTTTAACATCAACCGATGCATCGGCTGTCAGACCTGCTCCATGGCCTGCAAATCGACCTGGACCTTCTCCAAAGGCCAGGAGTATATGTGGTGGAACAATGTGGAGACCAAGCCGTATGGCGGCTATCCGCAATTCTGGGATGTGAGGCTTTTGAAGCTGCTGGATGAGGCCCACAAGGCGGCGGACCGCACGGCAAGCTGGGATGTCTCGCAACGCGATGGCGGTAAAAAGCCGTATGGCGTCTATGGCGGCGTGACGATCTTCGAGGCGGCGGTGAAACGGTACGGCCCGGAGGCCAACAAGCGGGCCATCGGCTACATCCCGACCGATGCCGAGTGGCGCGCGCCCAACATCTACGAAGATACCTCTACCGGGTACGAGCCGGGCCCGATGGGGTTCAGCAAGGAGGGGGTAAGCCTCCCGGAGCACAAAAACTGGTTCTTCTACCTGCAGCGGCTCTGCAACCACTGCACCTATCCCGGCTGCCTCGCCGCCTGCCCGAGAAAGGCCATCTACAAGCGGCCCGAGGACGGCATCGTCTTGGTCGACCAGGCGCGCTGTCGCGGCTACCGGATGTGCGTGGAGGCCTGCCCGTACAAGAAGGCCATGTATCGCGCCACGACCAGGATCGCAGAGAAGTGCGTTGCCTGCTACCCCAGGATCGAGGGGAAGGACCCGCTCTCAGGCGGCGTGCCGATGGAGACCCGCTGCATGGCCGCCTGCGTCGGGAAGATCCGGTTGCAGGGGTTGGTGAAGATCAACGAGAACGGGAGCTGGGCCGAAGACCGTTCTCACCCCCTCTACTACCTGATCAGAGTGGAAAAGGTCGCGCTCCCACTCTACCCCCAGTTCGGCACCGAGCCCAACGGCTACTACATCCCGCCTCGGTGGGCCCCGCGTCCCTACCTGCGTCAGATGTTCGGGCCGGGCGTAGACGACGCGATCGCCAAATACATTGCCCCGTCACGCGAACTGCTCGCGGTCTTGCAGCTCTTTCGCACGACCCAGAAGATGATCTTCCGCTATGCCATCGAGGAAGGACCGAAGGTCTTCGAGACGGAGATTAACGGCAAGCCCTGGGCGATGTACAACGATACCGTCATCGGGTTCGACAAGGCGGGCAAAGAGATCGTGCGGGTCACGGTGGAAGAGCCGGTCTATGAGCGGCCCAAGGAGCGACCGAACTCGATCTAGGGCGGAGAGGCGGATGGAACAGGAGCGCAGCAGCGTAGCGCAGAACGACGCGATAGACGCAGCCTTGGACCGGAGCGACCTGTACCGGTGGCTCTCCCTGGCGTTCCGGTACCCGGACGCCGATCCGGCAGCGCACCTGCAGACCTCTGCGCTCATCGCGCTGGAGACGATGCTGGAGCGGATTGCGAGTGAAGAGCGCGACGTCCTGCGCCCTGTCCTGACCTCCCTGCGAGCACGCTGCGCCGACCGTGATCTGGCGGCGCTGCAGTCGGATCACCGACGGGTGTTCGGCCACATCGAATCGTCTCTCTGCCCGCCGTATGAGACCCGCTATGACATCCGTCACCTCTTCCAGCAGACACAGCAGCTCGCGGACATCGCCGGCTTTTACCGGGCCTTCGGCCTGGAGCTGTCGGATGACGCCAACGAGCGGCCGGACTATCTGCCAATCGAGCTGGAGTTCCTCCATTTCCTCTGCTTCAAGGAGGCGTACGCCCTCGAACACCACGGACCTGAGCAGGTCAAGGTCGTTCGGGACGCCGAGGCCGCATTCCTGCGGGATCATCTGCTCCGCTGGGCGCCCTCCTTTGCCGGACGACTGAAGGATCAGGCTGGGGACGGATTCTACGAACAGCTTGCGACGTTGCTGCTGGTCTTCCTGAGGGCGGAGGCCGCACGGTGGAAGTGCGATCCGGCGGAGGATGCGCCCCTCCATCCCCTCACTCTGCTTCCGGAGGGCTGTAACTTTTCCTGCGGGCTGGACGGACAAAGCGTAGACGAACTGATCAGCGAACGATAGGGAGAGACCAATGACAAGGACACGATCTGCGAGGATAGCCTTCGCAGTCTTGGTAGCTCTCGTCGGCGGCATAAGCGCCTTCGAGTCGCTTCGGCGCCAGGCCGCGGCGCAGAATCCGATCACGGGCGATGCCGCGCAGGGCAAGGCCCTGTACGAGAAGAAATGCGCCGTCTGCCATGGCGCCGAGGGGATGGGAAACGGCAAGGCGGAGTTTGTCCTCTTCCCCAAACCCCGCAACTTCACCAAGGGGATCTTCAAGATCCGCTCCACCACAACACTGCCCACCGACACCGACCTGTTCCGGACGATCACGCGGGGAATCCCAGGCACCGCCATGCCATCGTGGGGCACGCTCACCGAAACCCAGCGATGGAACCTTGTGGCCTTCGTCAAGAGCCTTTCGTCGCGGTTCACTGACGAGCAGGCCGGTCCGCCGGTCGCGATCCCGAAGCCGCCGCCACCAAGCCCGACGTTGCTGTCCCTTGGGAAGTACTATTACACGGAGGCCGGATGTTTCGACTGTCACGGGATGAGCGGCAGGGGGGACGGCCCTGCCGCCGAGACGCTGAAAGATGAGTGGGGCTACCCTATCGTTCCCTACGACTTCACCATCCATGGACGTATGAAAGCGGGATCGAGGATTCAGGATCTCTACCGGACGCTTACCGCTGGGATCGGTGGAACCCCCATGCCCTCGTATGCCGACTCCCTCGACGAGCAACAGCGGTGGGGTCTGAGCTACTATGTGCTCTCCCTCGCCAACGAACCGGCGCCCGGACCGGCCGCTCAAGAGGTCACGACCATCCGCTCCGGTTTTGTCGCAGGGACGATACCGACTGACCCTTTGGCCGCCCTCTGGCAGCAGGCGAAGCTGGTCGCGATCCAGACGCGCACCCTCTGGCTGCGCGTGAAGGAGACTGAGTCGATCCGCGTCGCGTCGTTTCATAACGGGCATCAGATCGGTATCCTGCTCGAATGGGACGACCCGATCATGAATCACGAGACACTTCGTCATGAGGACTTCCGCGATGCCGCCGCTGTCCAGTTTCCGACTCAAGAGACAGAGCCCTCCCATGTCATGGGAGAGCACGCAGGCCCGGTCAACATCTGGCACTGGAAGGCCGATTGGGAAGCCGATCTGGCTCGCTACCGCGATGTCCAGAACCGCTACCCGGGTATGGGCAATGATTTCTACCCCTTCTTAGAGCGCAGTCCGGTCTTACTGGGAGCCCCGGAGGGTGACCTGAAGGAGGTGCAGATGCGCACGTCGACCCACAACCCGACCTATCTGACCGGATGGGGGGCGGGCAATCTCTTCTCTCTTCCCGCGCGGCTGACATCGGTGGAGAATCTCAATGCCACCGGACTCGGGACCCTCACCTCGCAGCCGGCTGAACATCAGACCGTCAGGGGCCACGGGCTCTGGGCCGCCGGCAAGTGGCGCGTGGTGATGGTCCGTGCGCTTCAAACCGAGAACGACCGGGACACGCAGTTGACGCCCGGTAGCACGGTGCCGGTGGCGTTCGCCGTCTGGGACGGCGCCCAAGGCGACCGAGATGGCCGGAAGGCGGTCACCGTCTGGCAGTGGCTCGCCCTGCAGCCCAAGCCCTGATGTGCCTCTTCCAGCCACTGCACGTCTTGACAAAAGCGCTTTGCGGTGCTACAAAAGTCGGGCTTTTTCGTGAACGGCTTATCCCGCTTCCGGTTTTGGGCAGGTAGCTCAGTCGGTAGAGCACAGGACTGAAAATCCTGGTGTCGGCGGTTCGATTCCGCCCCTGCCCACCATATTCTTCCCTAGGCTTATCCCTTTGACTCGGGTTTCTTTAAATGTTGCTGATTCTGGTACAGATATTGCTCAATACCTAGACAATCCGATATAATTCACAATATGAGGTTGTACAGAGTAAGATTTCCCTTGACTCTGACAGACTGGATTAGGACACTACAACCCTCCAGAAGTGGCGTTTTAGATCTAAGCCTACAAAGTTTCAGAAGCTATTAACGAAGTTGCTCCAACAAAAGCATCCTCTTGCGAGGTAAGAACCATGGCGGAACCATTGGATGTGTATGCGGATCAGTTCCAATTGAGTACGGCCATTTACGGTGCGACGCTTAACTTTCTGGTGTCGAGCCCAACTCCGCCCGCACCCGGAACAGTGCCTCCGATTGAGCGCTTAGCTACCGTACGCATGAGCCTTGAGCACCTGAAAGTAATGGCATTCATTCTGCGCCGGCAAGTCCTGCAGCATGAGCAACAAACTGAAACCACTATCCAAATTGCGGCTCAGGCATTAAATGGACTACAAATTGGTCTGGAGGACTGGGAGAGATTCTGGAGGGAGTAGGAGGATTTGAGATGGTCTGCACACTTAAGACCGTAAATACTGATGTCTCAAAGGAGAGTTCTTACGGAAAGCTTTTGCGACCCAATGATTTCTTGTTGCCGCCCTCTATTCCCAATTGGACGGACGACCAGGTTGTCACGTTTCCTCAGAAAACCCCTATTCCAGATAGTGGCCTGTCACTCAGATATACATTAATTGCTGAGATAAGGGCTACCCGTGATGGGTTTGTATTGCGATCTGGCGATCTGGATGAAGATGCCTTCGGCCTTACTTATGAAGAGGCCTATCTGGGTTTTCTTACTTCGCTTCGGGATCGCTATTACTCTTTGGTGAGGAGAGAAGCATCGCTCTCGCGTCAAGATCATTCGGTTCTTGAAAAGCTGCGCAGGTTATTAGCGAAAGGGTAAGATCGCTCCTGATTGCGGTCCTTCAGTTCATGGCCTTGACGGTTCGTGATGTGGAACGTGGTTTTTTGCGAAAGCTCGGTGCCGAAAAAGATGAAGAAAGAGATCACGTTTACTTCTATCTGACCCACGAGGGCAGCCGGTACACAGTTGGGAAACTGTCGCATTCGTGGAGGGGAGATCTTAACGACACACAGGTCGGCATGCTTGCTCACAAGCTCCGTCTTCAGAAGCGTGAGTTTGAGAGGTTCATTGAGTGTAAGTTAGGTAAAGCTCAGGTGATTGAGATTTGGGAAAGACGCCGAAATGAGACCTAGCAAGTCACGAAGATTTGGTGGGTTTTTGGAAATTGGACAGGATAAAGCTAGCATCAGCATTACCGCAGAATAAAACCATTTCCCCGCTGTTCTAGTTTCCGCAGGTTCCGTTCAGATCATCTTTACTTGGTGCAACGTCGCAAGCTTAATGGTGATGAATGTGACCGAAAACCCCAAACTACTTGCCGGATCAGTTGGCTTGGGCACGCTACCAAGCGATCCTTTCAAGGTACCTGAGTCAAAGCGCTAAGCCTATTCTACCCTTCTAAGTCCTCCAAATGAACCAACTCCAATAGTAGTCGTACAAAGCTCACCGCGCATTCGCGGATTCATCAAGTCCCGACTCATGTTTCTTCATAGGCTTTGAGGAATTCGTCTCTGGCGATACTCGCTTGAACGCAGATGGTGCGGAGCGTCGAGCCTCTGATGTCGGAGTGATTAGGTATGGTGAGGGACGTCTGCGTCCCATCCGGGTTGTCCCGCATCATCGCCAGATGCGGTCCCTCTCGGATCAGCCGGAAGCCCAGCCGCTCCAATGGCTTAATGACCCTTACTTTCGGGACATCTACCGGAAACGTGGGCATCAGACCGTGACTGTGGCTTCCGCAATGAAGGCGTCCAGGATGGGGGACTCGGCTTCCAGCGCCTCCGGTCCAAAGGTTTCGATGTGGAAGCGGATGGCAGATCTTACATCTGCCAAGGCATCCTCGTAGGTCTCGCCTTCGCCGATCACCACCCCTTTGAGCCCCATGGGATAGGCTACGTAGCCCTCCGGGTGTTTCTCCACGATCACTTTGAAGTACCGCATCATCATTCCTTCTTCGGCTAAGAGGAGAGCCGTTTCAGATCTTTTTCGACGGATCATACTCCTTCGCGCTCCCAGGCGCAAGCTGACCCGTCTGATTCACGCCAAGCGATGAATTGATCCCTGTCGCCTCAGGTGAATCGACACATCCGCCCCGCGCAGCCGTGGTCTTTACTCTGATAACCCACGATACCACTTGACGCTCCCAGGCGAATCTCTTACTGTTAGCTCACGGCTGATCGATTCGTGGTGGCGATGTCCGGCTTCCTAACGTATTCGGGGGGGCTGGTGCGGCAAAGTCGGAAGGGGACAGAGAAGATGCAGGAGCATCCAGAGGGCGCAGCGAGCTATCGTGGCGCCGGCGTCGATGTCGAGCGGGAAGAGCAGGTGCTGTCCCGGCTGATCGAGACGGCCAGCCAGACGTTCGCCTTTGTGCAAGGCGCCGGGAAGCCGGTCCTGCC
>JAGWRQ010000202.1 GCA_028869615.1 Candidatus Methylomirabilota bacterium
AATACCGAGGTGAGGATCAGTCGATGATATGGTGGATTCGCTTCTCGTGCTGATGGCTGATCGCTGAGGGCTGACTTGCGTCGACAAGAGCAGTCCGAAACTGGGCTATGGTGGCCACATAGTCCGGGGTCCCGAAGATGGCGGAACCTGCCACGAAGGTATCGGCTCCGGCTTCCGCAACGCGGCGTACGTTCTCCACCTTCACGCCGCCGTCCACCTCCAGATCGATCACCTTCCCAACGGTATCGATCCGGTGTCGTAGGGCCGTGATCTTCGGCAGCACATAGTCGATGAAGCTCTGGCCGCCAAAGCCGGGGTTCACGCTCATCACCAGCACCAGATCCAACTGCTCCAGCACATAGTCCAGCCAGGCGATGGGGCTCGCTGGGTTGAGGGAGACGCCTGCACGACAGCCGAGACTCTTGATAAGTTGGATCGTCCGATCCAGATGGCGAGTCGCTTCCGGATGAACCGTGATGATGTTGGCGCCGCTTTTCGCAAAGTCGGGAATGATCGCATCCACCGGCTCGATCATCAGGTGGACATCCAGCGGCTTGCGGATGTGGGGCCGGATCGCGGCGACGACGGCCGGCCCAATGGTGAGATTGGGCACGAAGTGGTTGTCCATCACATCGACGTGGATGTAGTCGGCGCCCGCCGCATCCACGGCGCGCACCTCTTCACCCAGCCTGGCAAAATCGGCGGACAGAATCGAAGGGGCGATCTTATACGTCGTCATGGGCGATTAACCCGGCTACTGGAGGCCGGACGATAGCAAATACAGGAATAATTATTACGTCCCAAAGACTGTGAGATTGCCACGGTCGCTCCGCTCCCTCGCAATGACCCGTGAGGTGGACTTCGCGTATGCTAGTTGACGCGCGGGTCGAGTTCGCCCTTGGCGTAGCGGCGGGCCATATCATCCAGGGAGATCAGACGGATCTTGCTCGCATTGCCGGCGCTCCCTCGCTGTTCATAACGGTCTTTACAGATCTGCCGCATGGCCTTGGTGGCCGCTGTCAGGAACTTGCGCGGATCAAAGTTCTTTTTGCTTTGCGCCAGATCCTGCCGGATGGCGCCGGTTGCCGCCAGGCGCAGATCGGTATCGATATTCACCTTCCGCACGCCATGCCTGATCCCAAGCTGGATCTCTTCGATCGGAACCCCGTAGGTTTGCGGCATGTCACCCCCGAACTCCCTGATGACCTTCAGCCACTCCTGGGGAACGCTTGAAGAGCCGTGCATGACCAGGTGGGTGTCCGGAATGCGCGCATGGATCTCCTTGACCCGCTCCATCACGAGGACATCGCCTTTGGGCTTCTGGGAGAATTTATAGGCGCCGTGGCTGGTGCCGATGGCAATGGCGAGGGCATCCACCTTGGTCGCCTTGACGAACCGGGCGGCCTGCTCGGGGTCGGTCAGGAGTTGATCTCGTGAGAGCGTCCCCTCGGCGCCGTGGCTGTCTTCCTTCTCGCCGGTGCCGGTTTCGAGGGACCCCAAGCAGCCCAGTTCCCCTTCCACCGACACGCCGATCGCGTGAGCCACCTCGGCAATATGAGCCGTTGTCGCGACATTATACTCATACGACGATGGGGTCTTGCCGTCGGCCAGGAGCGAGCCGTCCATCATGACGCTGCTGAAGCCGGAGCGGATAGACGCAATACACACCCCTGGAGATGCGCCGTGATCCTGGTGCACAACTACCGGGATGTCGGGGTACATTTCCAGCGCCGCCAGAAACAGATGGCGGAGAAACGGTTCACCGGCATACTTGCGGGCGCCCGCGGAGGCCTGCATGATCACTGGACTGTCCACCTCATGAGCCGCCTCCATGATGGCCTGAATCTGTTCCATATTGTTCACGTTAAAGGCGGGGACGCCATAGCCGTGCTCGGCTGCGTGATCGAGTAGCTGTCGCATCGAAATAAGTGCCATGCCTTCCTCCTGTCCCTCTCTCTGTCCTGTGCCTGTCTTAAGCCTCGTGACACGATTTCATAGTCCGCACTTTATCCGTACAGTGCTCTGCCTGGATTGTGCGCCTCGTCCGGCTCTTGCCGCGCATGACGATTGAGTGGGTCGTCGAGGCGCCGTCTGTGTATCGCACGCCCTGCATCAACAGGCCGTCGGTAATGCCGGTGGCCGCGAAAAAGACATCATCGCTGCACACAAGGTCGCATTCGGTGAGGACTCGGTGGAGATCGAGACCGGCAGCGAGCAGCGCCTCGCGTTCGCCGGGTTTCTGAGGGGCGAGTTGGCCCAGCATCGCCCCGCCCAACGCGCGAACCGCGCAGGCCGCAATGACGCCTTCCGGCGTCCCCCCAATACCCATCAGCGCATCCACCCCGGAGCCTGGCGTGGCGGCCATCAGCGCGCCGGCCACGTCACCATCGGTGCGCGTCAGCACGCGCGCGCCGGCGGCCCGAAGCGCGGCGATCAGCTCAACGTGTCTGGGTTTATCGAGCACGAACACCGTGAGGTCCGTCACGGCCTTACGCTTCGCCTCGGCGATAGCCGCAAGCGTATCCGCCACCGGCGCGGCGAAGCTCACAGGCGAGACGGCCTCCCGCGCCTCACGTCCGACGACCAGTTTATTCATATAAAAGCCGGGGCCGGGGGACCACATCGTACCCCGCGGCGCCACGCCGATCACGGCGATCGAATCGGGCCGGCCATGGGCCAGCAGACTGGTCCCCTCCACCGGGTCCACCGCCACGTCCACGGCAGGTCCCTGGCCGGTCCCAACTGCCTCGCCGTTGAAGAGCATGGGCGCCTCGTCTTTCTCGCCTTCGCCGATGACGACCACACCGTCGATATCGACTGTCCTGAGCATCGCGCGCATGGCATGAACGGCCGCCTCGTCACCCGCGTCCTTTTGCCCGCGCCCCATCCATCGCCCCGCGGCCAACGCGGCAGCCTCGGTCACGCGGACCAGTTCGAGTGCGAGGTCGCGCCCCAGACACTCATTCGTCGTCAACACGCTGCTCATAGGCGTCCCTTCTATGCGGCGAGAACTCACCGTCGGCTGGATTCAAACAAAAACGCCGTCAGAGGCCAAGAGACCTGAGAAGGCGTATGACTGTGGAAGAAATATTCCATACGCGCTTGGCAATGTCAACTCTTTCTCGCGGCGCTTTTGTAGTGTACATCCACCCAGTAGCGCGGCAGGCCCTCGCCGGAGGGGAAGATCAGATCGGACTTGTCGAAGGAGGTGGGATCCTGCATCTCCTCGCCGGCATGGATTCGACCCATCACCGTTAACTGATGTGGATCAAACA
>JAGWRQ010000203.1 GCA_028869615.1 Candidatus Methylomirabilota bacterium
GTCATCCCCAGGGCTACACCCGCATCCCGCGCGGCCCGGTCGATCCCCTGGATGCCGGCAACCGTGTTGCGCATCACCGGCAGCAGCGCATAGAGGATGAGCACGAGCAGCGCGCTTCGGGCGCCGACCCCTCCAATGAGCGGGAGGGTAACCAGGAACCCGAACATGGCGAGGCTGGGTACCGTCTGCGCGATATTGGCGAAGGCCAGCAGCGCGGTACCCAGCCGGGGGCGTCGTGCCGCCACGATCCCGAGCGGCACCCCGATGGCGATGGCCGCGACGGTCGCGACCAGCGTGAGCAGCAGATGCTGAGCGACGGCGCCCAGCATGTCGGCACGATGGGCGATCCAGAAGTTAATCAGATTCACGGGCGATGACCGGCACTGGCGGCATGGCGTCGAGGAACATCCGGATCCTGGGATCGCCCGTGCGAGCGACCGTCTCCGGCGTGTCGAGGGCCACAAGGCGTCCCTGATCCAGGACGCCAAGCCGGGTGGCGAGCGCAAACGCTTCACCCATATCGTGCGACACCATGACGACGGTTTTGTGAAGTTGCTCCTGAATACGGCGGAACTCGCGATGCAACTCGGCTCGCGTGAGCGGATCGAGCGCGCCGAACGGCTCATCCATCAGGATCACGGGGGGGTCAGCGGCGAGCGCCCTCGCGAATCCTACTCGTTGGCGTTGCCCGCCTGAGAGCTCGTGGGGAAATCGCCCTTCAAAGGTTGATGGATCAAGCCCGACAAGCTCCAGCAAC
Source organism: Candidatus Methylomirabilota bacterium (assembly GCA_028869615.1). Lineage (GTDB taxonomy): Bacteria > Methylomirabilota > Methylomirabilia > Methylomirabilales > Methylomirabilaceae > Methylomirabilis. Next base: position 758 of record JAGWRQ010000203.1, read on the forward strand.
TCCTGACAGCGCGCATGGATGCGGGACTCCGGCCATCCGTTCAGGCGCGGCACGACCCCGATGTTGCGGCCGATGGTCATGTGTGGAAACAGGCCGACCTCTTGCAGTACATAGCCGATTCGGCGGCGCAACGCGATCGGGTCCCACTCCTGTGTCGCCCGGCCCTCGACCCGGACCTGGCCTGCACTTGGGACAAGGAGGCGGTTGATCAGCCGCAGGATAGTCGTCTTGCCGACGCCGCTGCGGCCCACAAGGACGAGCACCGTGCCGCATTCCACGGTGAAGCTGACATCATCAAGAATCACCGCGCCGCCAGGGGCTTGGTAGTGCACATGCTCAAACTCAATCGCAGATAGGTCATTCATGGCTGGAGGGAAGGGGCATCTGGATCATCGCAGGCAGGATGATCAGGAGGCCAGGAAGAGGCAAAATTGATCCTGAGGATCGCTGAAGTGGCCGAGCACCTGAAGTCCGTGATCGGTAAGTAGCGAGTGCATATGCTCCCGGAAGTACTTGTGGCAGTTTTCCGTGTGGATGGTCTCATCCTGACGAAACTCGATGTCGAGGTCAAGATCGGCAATCCGTACGCGCTGATGGCGCAGGCTCACCAGGTGCATCTCGATGCGGTGTCTTGCATGATTCCACACCGCCCGATGCCGAAATGTCGCCAGATCGAAGTTCGCGGATAGCGCCCGGTTGAGTCGCGCCAGAATGTTGAGATTGAACTTCGCGGTGATGCCTTGGGCATCATCATACGCTGCTTCAAGGACGGCAGGGTCTTTGACCAGATCCACGCCAAGCAGGAACCGGTCCATCGGACGCAAATGACGACGGAGCATCGTGAAAAACCGGGCGACCTCTTCTTCCGTGAAGTTGCCGATGGTGGAGCCGAGAAACGCGACCAGCCGAGGCCCACCGGCCCTACTTGCCAGGTAGCGCAACCCATCCCCAAATTCGGCCACAACCCCCATGATCCGCAGACGAGAATAGTCATGCAAAAGCTGCCGGGTCCCATTCTCCAATCCGACAGGTGAGATGTCAACGGCATAGTAGGTAAGCTCCTGCTGCCGAGCCAGGCAAGGCTCAATGAGGTATCGGATCTTCGTGGAACTGCCGCTGCCAAGCTCGACCAGCGCCAGGTCCGAGGGACAGCGTTCGATGATGGACGCGGCATGACTCTTCAGAATGGCGGTTTCCGTTCGCGTCAGGTAATACTCGGGCAGCTCGCTGATCTGCTCGAACAGCGCGTTTCCTGCGGGATCGTAGAAGTACTTACACGGGAGCCACTTGCTGGACGCGGTCAATCCCTGCCGGACATCCTCGGCCAGCGTATGTTGCGCATTCCTTAACACAATGCAGGTATACCCTTCATTTGCCATGACATTGCCTCACGTCTGCAGCCCGGGTGATACCGTTCTTTGAGCCCAGTGTCAAGGGGAAAGAAATGGAAACAGAAGGCTATGGCGATTGCGCTGCGTTTATGCTACAACTACGATACACATTCGAGGCGGTCTGTAAGCGAGTGCGAAGGGAGATAGTGTATGGCGAAGCGCACTAAGGTCCAGATTGGCGCTGAGACTGTTGACGGAATCGACCTCGATTTCCGGACGCTGCACGAGGAGTGGAACGAGTACGAAACTGAGGACGGAAGCCGGATCCGTGTCAAGCTGGTGGTCACTGAGATCATCCGCACGGACCAATACGATACCCAGACAGATCAGCCGGTCTATGTTGTCCGATCCGGCAATATTGTGGTCACCAAAGCCCCGGATGAGTTGAAAGAGACGCTGCGCCGGCGCTAGTCCGGACAGCACGGGGCAATCCTGCCGGGGTGGCGGAACTGGGAGACGCTCGGGACTTAAAATCCTGCGGGCTTCGGCTCATGCGGGTTCGACTCCCGCCCCCGGCACCAATTTTCTCCAATGCTTATCCCATCTACTCCTTCATTGCTGAATCTCGACATCTCCGAATTGTGCCCATCGCAGTATCATTGTGCACTCTGGTTTACTCTAAGCGTTAAGGGTGTAGATTAGTGATTGAAACCTACGCTGGCGTCCTTGCTAGTACGGCTCTCAAGGTACCGTCATGAGTTGGGAGGAAGGGGTGCCCGAGGTATCTCAGTGGCACGACTGTTGCATACTTGTACGGTAACCGAACTAAAGCTGGGCTGATGCAGTTTGCTAACTCTCAGCCGAGCTTCTCGGCTTCAACTTGGGCCGCTGCCACTGTCGCTGAAGGGGGTAGCGAGGGGGCGGAGGTCATTAGCAAGAGGAGGGACAGATGCCATCGAAAAAGCGGAGCAATCAGCGAGTGACACCCGAGGCAAGCTGGTTCCGACCAAGGCGGGCTGGCACAACGAGGCAGCGGGCAGTGTGGGCCTTGGTGGTAGCGCTGAGCGTTACCATTCCGGCCGGAGAGGGACACACTGCGGGTCCAGGAGTGCCCTGTCCACCAACGCCTGGAGTCCTCCCGGCCAACGATGTCGCGCGCGGGGAATGCCTCTTTCACAGCCAGA
>JAGWRQ010000204.1 GCA_028869615.1 Candidatus Methylomirabilota bacterium
ACCGTCACGGGGCCGCGAAATTCGCCCGCGCGGCCGATCCTCCGCCCATCCACGATGATCTCGGTATCTTGCGGCGCGGCCTCGATCTGAAGCGACGCCGTGGGCGGGGGCGGCGGAGGGTACGGGACTTGATAGGCAGATGGCGGGGGCGCGTAGGCATACCGTGGCGGATAGGGCCTGGCCGCCTGCTCATTCTGGATGGCGTTACCCGCCAGAAGACCGGTGACCGCCCCGACCCCCGCGCCGATCGCTGCGCCCTTCCCCGACGACCCGGCGATCCCGCCGAGTACGGCCCCCGCGGCGGCACCGACGCCCGCGCCGGTGAGCGTCCCGCTTTCGCGAGGCGTCAGCGGTGTCGCACATCCCGTCAATAGGAGCAGGCCGATCGAACCGACCGCTATGATCTGTTTCATGACTCTCTCTCCCAATCGGGCAGCAGCAAGAGCCATGATGCGCAAGCCCACGCCCTCCCTTGCCACCAGCCCATTCTTCTCATTCTCTCATTCTCCTTCTAGTATTATTTTACGCTTCGTTGTTCGTTTAGTAACAAAACAAATTCCTGTACTTTACTTTCATCTGACCGCACAGGTTCCCATCGACGCATGAACTGAGGTTACTCAGCGGGCGGCGCATGACGCATACCGGGTTCCATCATGTCCATCCCCTCCCGTTCCATCCGGGGTCCATGGACGAACTGTTTAAATTTCTCCTGTTGGTCCGGCGTGAGCACCGATTTGCTGGCGTGGATCAGCTTGATGTGGGCTATGCGCTGATCGGCGCGAAGAAGCGCGATCTTTCGCACCTGTGCCTCTACCTTAGGAAGGTCAAGCACGTCCTGCTCCCGCAGCCCTCGCAGGTCTAAGGCTGCCAGCTTGATCTGCGCGGTCCGAGTGATCGCCCCTCGTTGGAAGTCGTCGCGCAGCGTCCGCAACGCGCGGACCTGATCCGAGGTCAACCCGAGCTGGTCTTTCGAGCGTAGCATCAGACTGACAGGCCAAGCCCGGTGGCCCCCGCCTCCATGGAACCCAGGTCGAGGTCCCTCCCTGCCCGGCATCATCTCGGGAATTGGTCGGAACCCCATCGGTCCCGATCCGTACCACCCTTCATCCGCGAAGGCGAGTGTGGTCCCTGTTGGGGAGAGGTTGAATCCGAGAACGCATGCTAGAACCAAGCTTGTAGCAACAAACGGTCGCATTCGAATACCTCCTGTGAGATGGCCCTCGCTCGCCGGCGGCCCATCCGCTTGAGCGGTCGCTGAGAGCCGACGTTCAGTTCCACATTGTGCGATGCGCCAGCGGGATGAAGTGAACGCCAGCCGGCATGCCTCGCACAGTCCTCATTGCCGCTGCGATACGTCATTCCACTTGTACTAACGAGTGAGCCCCGCTGGTGGTTGACAGATCTCGCTGTTTCCTTTGGTGTGTTTGAGCCGTTCATCGTCCTGACGAGATACCTCACGCGTTGGTGTACGCTAAACATCAGACATGATGTGAGGTCCAATTGATCGGACAGAGGGATCAGGTCCTTTTGCTCTCCGTAACGCGCACATCATGTCAACCAACAGGGCAACTCATTCGTTTATGATTAGTGAGATCATATGATGGATGACGATCTTGACAATCGCTCGCCATGGCGCGCGCAGTGTGAGGCGCTCTATCGCGAGCATGGTGCGCGCCTGCTGCGGTTATGCCGCCTCCTGTTGCGCAGTTCCCAGGAGGCGGAGGACGTTATCCAGGAGGTATTTCTCAAACTCCTCGAGCGCGATGGGGGGCCAGACCGCGCGATGGTATGGGGGCGGTGGCTCACGCGGGTCGCGATCAACGCGTGTCGAGACCGGCAGCGAGCGGCGTGGTGGCGTCTCTGGGACAGGACGTCTGAGGAGATTGAGCTTGTGGACCGCGACCCGACGCCGGAAGCCGCCGCGCTGACCGGCGAAACCCGTAATCACATCTGGCGCGCCTTCCGGCAACTCTCCCAGCGACAACGAGAGGTCTTTGCGCTGCGCCACATCGAGGCCTGGCCGACCCAGGATGTGGCGGAGGCGCTGGGCCTGAGTACCGGGAGTGTGAAGCGCCATCTGTTTCGAGCGGTGGCGCGCCTGCGGGAGACGCTCGGAGAAGACTCATGAGGCGGTGTCTGCGGGATCGAAGCTTGCTGCTCGTCTATTACGGTGAGGGCCGTGCCGCGCACCTGGCTCATCTCGAGACTTGCTCCAACTGTGCGGCCCGGTACCGGCAGTTGGTCCAAGACCTCGAGCTGATCGGCCACGCGCTGGAACGGCTGCCATCCGCGCTCCCCGTCCGTCGTCCGGGAAGGGCTTCCTGGCAGCGCCGGGTTACGCTGGCCGCCACGCTGGCGACGGGGGTGGCGTTAGTAGTTGGCGTCGGCGTCTGGCAGTGGCATGGCGCCCAGGTTTTGGTGCAGCGCCAACAGACCGCAGACGAGCCCGAGATACTGCGCTTTCTGGCTAACGTATCCAGCGGTCTCTCCGCAGCGAGCGATGGAGAGCTCTCGGCGCTTCCGCTCGCGCCCGATCGAGACGAGATAGCACTGGACGAAACGGACGGCTCGCTTGGCGAGGGGGAAGGGGCATGGATGCGTGATAGTACGTTGGACACCGATACATGGGGAGGGTCTGAAGATGCACACACGTAAGCAGCTCACCGGTGTAGTGATCCTGGTGGGGATCTTGGCGGCGAGTCTGTGGACGGCCTCCGCCTATGGTCAACCGCACCGAGACCGGGCCATGCGATGGGAGCGCGGAGAGGAGGGACTCCTCCTCCCACTGCTTGTCAGGGGGGCGGGCCTCACGGAGACCCAGCAGGCACAGCTCAAACAGCTAGTGGCGAGTCATCGTTCGAGAGTTGATACCCTCCAGCGGCAACTCCGAGCCGCCCGCGACCAGTTGGTTGAGAAGCTCTACACCCCGGGCCCATTGAAGGCCGAAGACCTTACCGCATTGACCCAGCAGATCGGCAAGGTTCGGGAATCGCTGGCGCACGAGTCGCTGCAGGTCGCGCTGGAGGTTCGCAAGCTGCTTACGCCTGAGCAACTAGCCAAGGTGAAACAGCGTTGGCAGCGACTGAACGAATTGCGCGCGGAGATACGGAGCCTGCTTGAGGAGGGGCGCTAAGGGGCGGAGAGACTGGAGGACTCTTGCCCACGTGTCCAGGGATGGGTGTAGGGATTCACTGAGAGGAGTGTCAGCATCAAAAAGGCTGAGAGTTCTGAAAGGCGTGATAGAGAATTGCAAACATGGTAA
>JAGWRQ010000205.1 GCA_028869615.1 Candidatus Methylomirabilota bacterium
CGACTGGTTCACGCGACAAGCGGCGCGTTTGAACGAGGCATACCACACCTTGAAAGACCCTGCGCGACGACACGCCTACGATGAGCAAAGACGCCGCGAGTTGCTTGCGCGGCAGCGAAGCGGCCTTGTCGAGATTCCCCCCGTTTCATCCGTACCGTTTCCCATGTCGCCCCAGTCTCCGCGCCTGACGCGTCATCGAGCGCCGGCACTCATTACGGTCGCATCGGTGGCGGCAGCCGGATTGATTCTGGTGGCGCTGTCCAGTCGACCTCCGGAAGGGCCGCAGCTATATCTGAAGACGGTTCAGCCCATGGCCGCGGTCACTCCTCCGTCCCCTACCCCCATCAATGACCCCCCACCTACAAGACTGACACGAGAGCGACCCCCTTCTCGCGATGCGTCCGTTACCCCTCATGTGGATCACCAGCCGAAGCGGAGACGCGTGAAACACTTACCTCAAGTCTCCCCGCCTTCCGGCCTCCCAGCGAGTCAATCTGACTCATCCGGCGACCAGACCGTCTCTGAACGTTCAGCGGCGGGTCCGATGCTGCTGGCCCAGGCCCTCCCACCCATCGTACTCGAGCCGAAGGCTCTGGATCGGCATGAGATCGACGCCTTACTCGACGAGTATGTTGACGCCTATGAAAAAGCCGACGTGGAGCGTGTGATGGCCACCCTTTCGACCCGCGTCCGAGAGAAGGGAACTCTGGATTACCAGGCCATCCGCAACGCCTACGTAAAAGGGTTTACCGGGCGAGACCAGATCATCTACCGGCTCAAGAACCTGCAGGTCGAGATCAAAGGCGAACAGGCCACTGTAACCGCGCAGTATTTGATCGTGGCGAGGAATGTCGCTCAGTCTTCGAAAGGGACCAGCGTATCGGGGCGCATCGAATGGAAAATTCAGCGGGAGGGAGACAAAGCGAAGATCGTGGCGATCAACTATTAGGCGTAACGGATTGTAACGCATGGTAATAAAAGTAACGCTTTCGGCCAAAGAAAAATGCCCCGCGGATGTAACCGTGGGGCATATAGTTTCTCCTCCTGTTTAGTTCAATGAGTCCGCCGCAGCGCTCTCCTGTTGAAGCTCGATGGCTGGATATGCGTCCATGGAAGGTCGCAACGCGCCGATCATCTGGCCGCCACGTCTCATCAGGGCTCGCCACAGCAAGCTGCGCATGTCCGAACTACGCCAGAGAGCCAGAATGACGCTCTTGTGCCAGTTGAATGAGGCGTGGTCGCGGATAAGCCCGGCTATCGGCTCTCGATCGACTAACCGGAAGGTCTCGTCAATCTGCGCATCGGAGAGTTGAGACGCAAAGGTTCGGAACAGCGCTGCCGTCCGGATCTCCGACCCGAGGGCGGCGCGCCAGGCAGTCTGATACCGGCTCAGAAATCGGGCAGAACCGTCGCCTGCCTCTAACGCCTCGCCAACGGCAGCCGCCGCCAATTCCGCGCTCAGCAAGCTGTAATAGACCCCTCCGCCGGTCGTCGGTTTGGCGAGTCCGGCGGCATCGCCGATCACCAGCACGCGGTCGGCGACAGTGTCTGAAAGAGGCCGCACAGGGATGGGTCGGCGCAGATACGAGCAGATACGGCCCGGTCTGATCCTGGACGCCACCAGGGGCGATCGGAGGAAGCGGGCCAGGAATTGCGCAACATCCCTGGACGCCAGAACCCCGATCTTGGCCATGGCCACCCCTTGCCGCGTGAAGGGGACAACCCACGCGAACGATTCAGGCGCTACCTCATTCCCGAAGCAGACCTCCACCTCGGACGTCTCCTCAAACCCGACCTCGACCTGGGCGCCATAGACAAACCGATGAGGCAACTGAAACCCAAGTCCCCGGTGAAGTCCGTATGATGTGCCGGTAGCCAGGATGCCAAGCCGCCCGCGAACCAGCCGCCCCTCGCCACCGCTGTTGGAGGTCCGGGCCACCAGACTTCTTCTGAGCCGGCGAAGCGCCTCAACTCGGCAACCCGGAAAGATATCGGCGCCGGCTTCGAGCGCTTGCTCGGCGAGCCCCCGGTCAAACGCCGACCGGTCCAGCACAACCGTCTCGTCCTTTTCTGAGGCCACAGACAGGACATGGCCCCCAGGAGAATGAAATCGAGCGCGCCGCAGCGCCGCCCGGTTCGCCTGCTGGGGCAAGTCGAACCGCGTGAAGCTCTCCGAGGCCACCAGCCCCGTGCAATGCATGGGGCTCCCGATCTCCGGGTGCTCTTCGAACACCGCCACGCTTCGTCCCGCCTTGGCCAGACAATAGGCCGCATACAATCCAGCCGGCCCGCCCCCTATAATTAAAACGTCGTACATTTGAACGTTGAACCTCGAACCTTGAACTGCTCTAAAACTTCGTGCCCCGTACTTCCCACCGCCCTCGAAAGGTCACCCAGAACGAGAGCGCGACCAACCGGACGTCCAGCCAGAAGCTCCGCCGACGGATGTACAGGAGGTCATACCGAAACTTCTGACGGCTGGGAATATCCCGGTCTGCAAAGATCTGCGCGATCCCGGTGAGCCCAGGTCGAACAACGTGCCGTTGCCAATATCCGGGGATCTGCTCCAAGAGCATTACTGCCTCCGTCCCCGTACCCCGCACCCCGCATGTTGAACCTCGCACGTTGAATCTTGAACTTCGACTCTCAATCTCTCCTGGCCGGAGCGCCCGCGGCCCCACGAAACTCATCTCCCCGCGAAAGATATTCCAGAGCTGCGGCAGTTCATCCATCGCCGTAACGCGCAGCAGCCTTCCCACTCGCGTTACCCGCGGGTCGTCTTCGGTCGCCTGGCGCGGACCAAAAAGGCTATCTGCGTTACGCACCATGGTACGGAATTTCAACGCCGTGAAGAGCTCCCCACCCTGTCCTACACGGAGGTCCCGGAAAAAGATCGGTCCGCCATCCTCCAGCTTGACGGCAACGGCGATCACACCCCACAGCGGGAGCGATGCCAGCAGTCCAACGCCGGACACCACCAGATCGAACAGTCGTTTAGCGCTGTTCCATCCCATTGCCTGCCAGAGCCCAGCTCTTCATCCCTTCTTCAATGCTCCCGGCCCCTCACGGCCTCATCAGCCAGCCGAAGCGTCCGGCATCGAACGCGCGCTTACCTTCCCCGGGCGCCGGCAGACCCGCCGCCTCGAGTTCCGCGTCGACCATAATCCGGACCAAGTCGGCAAACCGCACATGCGCCTCCCAGCCGAGCTGTCGTTTGACGTTCGAGGGATCCGCCTTGAGCAGTTCAACCTCCGTCGGGCG
>JAGWRQ010000206.1 GCA_028869615.1 Candidatus Methylomirabilota bacterium
TGTCGGGCAAACCCTGTGCGATACGCTGGAGCACCTGAGTCTCGCGGGACGTCAGACGCGCGCCCGAGCCGCTGTCCGGCGGCCCCTGTGCACGCTGAGCTACCCGATCTCCCATCCGCGGATAGACAACACCGGACGTCGCCAGGCTCTCCTCGGACGTTCGATAGTAGATGGCGAAGACGCAATTGCACGGCGGCGTCCCTGAGCATGCGCTCACACAGACCTTGACGTCGCCGATCGCCTCCGCCATGGCCCCACCAAAGAGTCCGGAACCGAACTCGCACAGGTACGATCCGGATTCATTCGACTCCGCCAGCTCGCACCCCAGCACAGCGATCCGAATCACGCCTTCCGACTCGACCGCGACCCGGAGCGTCCACCCGAACTGCTCCCCTATCTTCTTCAGGCACTCGGCCCAGGTATAGCCCCCCAGTCGTCCACCCGCGCGACGCGCCCGACAGTACTCCAACACCGCCTGACGCCCCAACTGCGCCCCGACACCACGTACCATCTCTCGAAGCACCACGGGGTCGAGGCGCCTCGCGGTGGCCTGGATCAGCCCGGTCAGCGCCTTTATCCCCAGCGGCTGCCCAAGGATTAATCGCTGCCCGCTCTTACCACGAGTATTACACGCCATACCATATTCACCCGGCACGTCCTTGTGTCCTGCGAGGGGAGGCAAGGCACCCTCACATGGGACCGTACTTGGACACACAGCAACTCCTGTGTTTGGAAATATTATAAGGTGGCGGAGGCGAATGTGCCACATTTATACCGGCGAGTCTGTCAGCGGACGTCGGTCACTCAGCGCTTGAGCACGTCCGCGACGGTCTGTAACAGGGTGTGGGAGTCGAGCGGTTTGGTGAGGTAGGCGGCGCAGCCGGCCTCCAGAGCCTTGGCGCGCGCCTCCGACAGGGTATAAGCGGTCGCCATCACGACCGGGATCTGTCGCGTCTCGTCATCGGCCTTGAGTTGACGAACGAGCGTGAGGCCGTCGATATGGGGGAGTTGCAGATCCATCAGGATAAGATCCGGCCGCTCGGCCTTGACCCGCTCCAGCAGGCCGACGCCGTCCTTCACAGACAGGACGGTGTACCCCGCCGTCTCGAGAATCGCCTGCGCCAGCTCCAAGCTCAGCGGATCATCTTCCACGATCAGGATCGCGGCCTGTGTCATTGTCCCTCACCTATGTCCGGGCCCGCGTCAGGCGCCTGCGGCAGACAGACCGTAAAGGTGCTGCCTTGGCCAGGGCCGGCCGACGCGACCGCAATCGTCCCCCCGTGCAGTTCGACCAACTGCTTGGTGAGCGCGAGGCCCAACCCACATCCCTGGAACTGCTTGGTCGTGGCGGTCTCAAGCTGGGTGTAGCGCTCAAAGAGGCGGGGAAGGTCCTCCGCCGCGATCCCGATGCCGGTGTCTATGACGGCGATTTCCACGAAATCGCCGTCAAGGGGTTGGGGATTGAGAGTTGCGGTACGGGCGGTGACCATGATCCGGCCACCCTCGGGGGTGAATTTAACGGCATTCGACAGCAAGTTGTAGAGGATCTGCTTGAACCGAATTGGGTCGGCAGTGAGGGTAGCCGGTGCCCTGTCCGCGTCCAGTGTGAGGGTGAGTCCCTTGGTGTCGGCCAAGAGTTGGATCTCTTGCAGGGCGGCGGCGAGCGCCTCGGCGAGCTCAAAGGGCTCGGGACGCAGGGTGAGTTTGCCCGCCTCGACCTTGGACAGATCCAGCAGGTCGTTGATCAGGGCGAGCAAGTGCCGGCCGCTGGCGTGGATGTGGTCCGCGTAGCGGGTCTGCTTGGCGGTGAGCGGCTCGCCGATCTGGTCGCGCAGCAGGTCGGCAAAGCCGAGGATCGCGTTGAGGGGGGTCCGCAGCTCGTGGGACATGTTGGCCAGGAAGGCGGACTTGTGGTGGGAGACCTCCGTCAGATGGCCGTTGGCGACCTGCAGCTCCCGAGTCCTCGCCTCGACCAAGCCTTCCAAATCCTGGGTGTAGCGGACCACCTGCGCGTAGAGCTGGGCGTTTCGGACGGCGGAGGCGAGCGGTCCCGTGAAGCCGCTCAGCACGCTCACGTGGTCCTGCGTAAAGGCGCCGGGCGTCTTGCTGTCTAGGGTCAGAGACCCGACCGCCTCCCCGCCAACCAGCAGGGGTAGGATCAGCGTCGAATGGATCCCCTCCCGCGCGACGAATGCCTCATCGGCAAAAGCTATCTCTCGCGGCAGGTCCCGGGTCAGGCGAGGGAGTTTGTGGGCTATGACCCACTCGACGGCGGTCTCGCCCAACGGACGCCACCCTTGCTCGCGAAAGGACCGCAGGGGAGGATCGGCGACCGACAGCACCGCGACCAGCCACTCCCCTTCCCGCACCACGACGCAGATCCGATCGCAGGATACGACCTTTTTGACCGTCGCCGCAAAGACCGGGAAGGTGTCCTCAAGCGTCATTGACCGGCCCAAGGCCGTGGACACCTCGTTGATTCCATGCTGATACTCCTCAGCCCGAATTAGCGACATCGTCTGCCAGTAGATACTCACTGTCAACGCAATGATCGCGAACACCACGATGAGCGCCAGCCCGAACTCAGTGCCGAAGAAGCCGAACTGCTGCCCCTTTAACCGTACCCAACCCGCCAAGATCGGAAGAAGGATCGAGACAACCAGCAGCCGACGCATGGCGGCAGCAGTAGTCGTATCGCTCATCACGACGTCCACGATCCTGTGTTGCGCTCGAGCAAACACGACGCCGATGGACAGCGCGAGAAACAGTAAGGCCGTGTGCGGAGCGACTGTTACAAATGGATAGGCCTGATGGATCGCGGCGCCGCCGTAGAGATACGCCACAAGGGTCAACAACGCGGACGCGGTTACTACAACCGCAAGAAACGGAGCGTGCTGATAGCCACGACGACTCGGTACATCCAGCAGCAGGATGGCGCCGCCGAGCAACACAAAGTTCAGCGCACTCACAAACGCCATCCGACCTGGATTCAGGTGTGGTGCCGGGGCCCCGCGCGCCTGCAACAACAGTCGGTCAATCCCCAGGTCCTCTCCAGACAGATATTCGTATAGATATTCGCTGATCACGAGCAGGCCGATGAGGACAACGATCGATGCACAGACCTGGGCGACCCGGCGACGCCACCCGCCGGTGGACTCTGCCCGCAACAACCAGAGCGAGACCCCGATCAGGGCGAAGGCGAGCGCCGTGTTGGCCTTCATGGTGGGAAATCCGGGCATGGG
>JAGWRQ010000022.1 GCA_028869615.1 Candidatus Methylomirabilota bacterium
GCCCGCCACACCGAGACCCTCTCGTACAGCGAATTCAAGGTACTCTTGAAAGCCGGCAAGGTAGAAGACTTGGCCCTCGGGACGCGTATCATCTCCGGGCGGCTGAAACGGGATGGGCTGGGAGGTCTTCTCTCCAAAGAGAAGGTGGAGGAGATTGAACGGGTGACGACCGGTGGAGAGCTTCGCTTCGTGACCATCAGAGTCGACGATCCGACCCTCATCCAGGAATTGGAGGCGTTGAAGGTACGTTTTGCCGGCGAGGTGGAGAGCACGTGGTTTATTACCCTGCTCTCCTGGGTGCTCCCTGCTCTGATCTTCGTTGGTGTGTGGATGTTTCTCATGAAGCGAGTCGGGGGGCCGGCGAGCGGTCTGATGGCGATCGGTAAGAGTAAGGCTAAAGTGTACATGGAGAAAGAGACCGGCGTGACCTTCGCGGATGTGGCGGGGATCGACGAGGCGCGCGCTGAGCTGATGGAGGTCGTTGAATTTCTGAAGACGCCCGAGCGGTACCGCCGCCTTGGGGGAAAGATCCCCAAAGGGGTCCTGATCGTCGGGGCTCCGGGGACCGGGAAAACGCTGTTGGCCAAAGCCGTAGCCGGGGAGGCAGGGGTTCCATTCTTCAGCATGAGCGGGTCGGAGTTCGTCGAGATGTTCGTGGGGGTCGGGGCGGCTCGGGTACGGGACCTCTTCGCCCAGGCTCAGGAAAAAGCCCCCTGTATTATCTTCATCGATGAGCTGGACGCCCTCGGAAAGGCTCGTGGGCTCAACCCGATGGGCGGACACGATGAACGTGAGCAGACCCTCAATCAACTGCTGGTGGAGATGGACGGCTTCGACACGAACAAGGGGGTGATCATCATGGCCGCGACGAACCGCCCGGAGATCCTCGATCCGGCCTTGCTCCGCCCCGGGCGCTTCGACCGCCACGTGGCCCTCGACCGCCCCGATATCAGGGGACGGGAGAAGATCCTCCGGGTGCATGTCAAGCCGGTCAAGCTCGCTCAGGAGGTGGACCTCTCGGCCATCGCCGCGAGGACCCCGGGATTTGTCGGTGCCGATCTGGCCAACTTGGTGAACGAGGCGGCGCTGCTTGCTGCGCGGAAGGGCAAGGATGCGGTGGAGACGGCGGATTTCGATGAGGCCATCGACCGGATCGTGGCCGGCCTCGAGAAAAAGACACGGGTGATGAATCCCGTGGAAAAGGAAACGGTAGCCTACCATGAGGCCGGCCATGCCCTGGTGGCGGAGTCCCGTCCTCACGCCGACCGGGTCTCGAAGATCTCCATCATCCCGCGCGGCGTGGCCGCGCTCGGCTACACGCAGCAGTCGCCCACAGAGGATCGGTACCTGCTGAAGAGGGCTGAGATACTCGACCGACTCGACGTGTTGCTGGGGGGTCGGGTGGCCGAAGAGATCGTTTTCGGGGACGTCTCTACCGGGGCGCAGGATGATCTGCAGCGGGCGACCGATATGGCCCGCCTCATGGTGACCCAGTACGGGATGAGCGAACATCTAGGCTTGGCGACGTTTGAAGAGCCGCGCACCTCCCCATTTCTCAACATTGCGAAGCCTCAAAGAGTACGAGAATATAGTGAGCAGACTGCTCAGACGATTGATGAGGAGATCAGAAAGCTCCTGGCCGATGCCCACACCCGAGTCGAGCAGACGCTGGCCACCAGGCGCAACGAGCTGGACGCGCTGGCCAAGCTGCTGCTGGAAAAAGAGGTCGTCGATCGGGAGACTCTGACGCAACTGCTTCAGCCCCAGAGGCCCTAGAAACCAAGATCCACAGGAGGGGAACTGGAGATTCAAGCATGGAAGCCGGTAAACGAGAGGGGAGGGGCGGCATGCCGATAATCCGGCGCGCCGTGCATATCGGCATCGTGACGTTGGCGTCGCTGCTGGTCGTTCGCTCTGCCGCGCTCGCGCACGGGGCAGGTGTGCACGGCACGCAGGCGCTTTATGTCGCGAATGAGGGCTCGGATACGGTCTCGGTTATGGATCTCGGGTCGATGAAGGTGACCGGCACCATTGCTGTGGGTTCCGGCCCGCAGGATGTCGCAATCAGCCCGGATCGGCGTTTCGCCTTTGTCACGTGTAGCCGTTCGGCTGACGTTTGGATTCTGGCCTTGCCCGCGCACACCGTCGTTGCCACGGTGTCCAATGCGACCGGCCCAGGGGGCCAGACGGTTTTTGGAGCCGGCGCGACCTATGCCTACGTGACCAACAGTCTATATAGCCGAGTTACAGTAATTGAGACCGCTACCGGAAAGAAGGTGGCGATGATCCCGGTGGGAGAAGCGCCGACCAAGATCAGCATCTCCCCGGATGGCAGCCATGCCTATGTTCCCAGCGAGCGATCCCATACCGTCGCTACGCTGAACCTTTCGCTGAATGTCGTCGCGGCGGAGCTACCGATCGCAGTGAGGCCCTATGCCGTCGAGATCTCTCCCGATGGCAAGTACCTGCTGGTCTCCAGTCCTGATTCAAACACTGTCACCGTCATCGAGGCGGCCACTCAGATGTCGTTGCGCAGGATCCCCGTCGGTGACGATCCCCATCACGTGATATTTGGCCCAGGCGGAGCTTTTGCATATATTCTAAATAGGGGTTCGGATAGCCTGAGCGTGATCCAGATGGCGAATCGTCAGGTGGTGGCGACCATCCCCGTGGGGAAGGAGCCGAGTGACGCCGACATCACCCCGTCCGGCCACTACATCTATGTGACCAACATGGGAAGCGGCGACGTGTCGGTCATTTCGACGCTCACCAGCGCCGTGGTAGGGACGATCCCTGTAGGAACCCGTCCCCACGATATCGTCATCTCGGGTGACGGACGGTACGGCTTTGTGGCCAATACCGGATCGGATGATATCTCCGTGATCAACCTGCTGTCCCAGACAACGGTGGGGCGAGTACCTGTCGGCAAGCGCCCCCGTGGGATGGCCCTCTGGTAGGTCGCATCAGATGACGCAGCTTTCAGAGATCATGAATCGGACGCTCATCACCGTTGATACGCGTACTTCCCTGCGTCGAGCTCAACGAATGCTGGATCAGCATAAAATCCGCCATCTGTTTGTGATGGACGGCAAGCGTCTGGTGGGGATCGTTACCGATCGCGATCTTCGAAAGGCCGCTCCCTCTTCCAAGTCGCCTTTGACGACCAGTGAACGCGAGGAGTTCATGGATGAGTTGAAGGTTGTGGAGGTGATGTCGCGCAAGCTGATTACGGCCTTGCCTACGACCACTGCGCGGGAGGCAGCGAAGGTGATGGTTCGGGAGAAGATCGGCTGCCTGCCGGTAGTGGATGGCAATACACTGGTTGGGATCGTGACCGAGACCGATCTGCTCGAGATACTGGTCCGGGGAGAGGCATCATGACCAGCGAGCGATTTCGTTTTCCAGGCATTCCGGCCACAGCGGACGGCTCGGCGGCAGTGGTCTGGGTGGACTCGCATATTACGCAAGGCGCCTGCGCCTATCCGATTACCCCCTCCACCAACATGGGGACCGGATACCAGGCGGAGGTCGCGAACGGCGCACGCAACCTCTGGGGTGAGCCGCTCTTCTTCCTCGAGCCCGAGTCGGAGCATAGCTCCGCCTCCGCGTGTGAGGGGTTTGCCCTGGCCGGTGGGCGGGTCTCGAACTTTACCTCCGGCCAGGGGCTGGTCCTGATGAAGGAGGTCCTCTACACCATCGCAGGGAAGCGGCTCCCGGCGGTCTTCCACATCGGCGCCCGCGCGCTGACCTCTCAGGCCCTGAACGTCCACGCCGGTCATGACGACGTGATGGCCGTGGCGGATGTCGGTTGGGGCATGCTCTTCGCCAAGAACGCTCAGGATGCGGCCGATCTGGCGCTCATCGCCCGCCGCGCCGCCGAGGAGGGGGAGACCCCCTTCATGACCGTACAGGACGGTTTCCTCACCACCCATACCATTGAGAACCTCCTGCTTCCGGAACCGGAGCTGATGAAGGAGTTCATCGGGGACCCGTATGCCGGCACGCGCCTGCGCAACCTTATGAACCCGTTGCAGCCGATCATGAGCGGGGTTGTGCAGAATCAGGACAGTTACATGAAGGGCAAGATCGCCCAGCGGTTTTTCTACGATCGGCTGCCGGCGATTGTCGAGGGAGCCATGGAGCGGTTCTACTCCCTGACGGGCCGCCGGTATGGTCTGGTGGAAGCGTACCGGCTGGAGGATGCCGACTACGCCATCGTAGGGATGGGAGGGATGGTCGAGACCGCCATGGCGACCGTTGATTATTTACGACTGCACCGCGGCGTTCGAGCGGGTGCCCTCCACGTGACATGCTTCCGTCCATTCCCAGGCCCGCAGATCGTCGAGGCGACGAAGCACCTGAAGGCGATGGCTGTGATCGAGCGTATGGACAACCCGCTGGCCGAATCGAATCCGCTCACTGCCGAGATCAAGGCGGCGTTCGCCGATGCGCTGACGGGTACGCCGGGGTTTCCGCCCGTGGGTCGGATACCGATCGTCTATTCCGGTTCGGCCGGACTGGGCAGCCGGGATATCCGTCCCGGCGACCTGGTGGTCGCGATAGACAATATGCGCCGCGACGATGGCGGGTCTCGCTACTTCGTCGTGGGGATCAGGCACGACCTGGCGCTCGTGCCATCCGAAGATCCGGACGTCCGGCCGGCCGGGACCTTCTCGATGCGCGGCCATTCGGTCGGCGGCTTCGGATCGGTGACGACCAACAAGGTGATCGCCACGATTGTCGGCGATCTCTTCGGCTTGAAGGTTCAGGCCTACCCGAAGTATGGCTCCGAAAAAAAGGGGCTGCCTACCACTTACTATCTGACCGTGGCCAAGGAGCGGATCCGTACCCATTGCGAGCTGACGCAGGTCGATTTCGTGCCCCTTAACGACATCAATGCGTTCAACCTCGGCAACCCGCTGGCCGGCTTGGCGACAGACGGCATGGTCTTCATCCAGACCGACAAAAAGACACCGGAGGAGGTCTGGACGCGGATCCCTGACTATGCGAAGCGGATCATCCGGGAACGCCGTATTCGGGTCCTTGCCCTGGACACTGTGAAGATTGCGCGCGAGGTCGCCAGTTCTGCAGACCTGGAGCAACGAATGCAGGGGATTGTCCTCTTGGGGATTTTCCTCCGCTGCACGCCGTTTCTCCGCGAGCAGCGCCTGTCCGAGGCGCAGGTCTTCTCGGCGGTAGAGCGGTCGCTGCGGAAGTATTTCGGCAAGCGGGGCGAACAGGTGGTGCAGGACAATTTGGCCGCAGTGAGGCGAGGCTATACCGAGGTGTTTGAGGTCCCAGTGGAGACGATGGCAGAGGCGGGATTGATCGGCTGAGAGTTCGAACACCAAAGAAGGAGAGCTGATGGCGGAGGAGTTGGTGAGAGACTGGATGCACCGGGGTGTGATCACCTGTGGACCCGAGACGCCCATCCAGACGGTGGCCGACGCAATGAAGGCGCACGACATCAGCGCCTTGGTGGTGGTGGACGAGGCAGGCGACGCGATCGGCGTGATCTCCCGCACCGATCTCGTCAATGCTCGGTTTGTCGAGCCGTATCTCAAGCACTGGCGGGGACTCACCGCCAAGCACCTGATGAGCGCTCCGGTCATCAGTGTCTCGGATGCCACGCCGCTTGCTGAGGCGGCGGCGCGGCTCCGCGACAGGAAGATTCACCGGGTAGTGGTGACCGAGAGACGCGGGCCACACGAGAAGCCGATCGGCATCCTCTCGGTGACCGATTTGGTGGGGAAATTGTGACAGTATAAGAGCAGTATCATAAGGAAGGTTCAGCCATGGCAGATCACGAGCCGGCCTATAACCCTCTCGATGAGGAGCACGTCGAACAGGTCGCGGGGACGAAGCCTCGCGGGCTTGAGAAAGCGATCCACGAGAGCGCCTTGCCCCAGACCGGGGTTCTGGAACTTGATCTTGAGCGATACGTGGGCGATTTCAACGAGCGGATCATCGGGGCCTACGCGGCCGGGACCGGAGAGCAGACTCTGCCCGCTGATGTCGGGGTGGCCCGCAGCCTGATCCCGCCCGGGACCGGCGCCCTGCGCGACTTCAGTTACATTGCGCCGGAGATCCCCCGGTTCGACCGGGAGCGATGCGTCGGCTGCATGGCCTGTGTCACGGAGTGTCCCGACACCGCCATCCTGGGCAAGGCGATCCCGAAGTCGCGCGTGGAGGCCGAACTCAACCTCATCGCCGACGATCAGGAGCGTGAGGGAATTCGGGCTCAGTGGGCTGTGACGAGGAAATACTGTGAGGTCTACGAGAAGAAGGGCGAGGAAGGCGCCCTGTTCGGTATCTTCGTCGATCCGACCAAGTGCAAGGGGTGCGCTGAGTGCGTTGAGGTCTGCGGGGCCCTCGGCTATCATGCCCTCACGATGGTGAAGAAGGACGAGCAGACGCTCCCACGCTATCGAAACTACTTTAACTTCTTTCGGCAAGTTGGCGCCACACCACGTGAATATATCAATGAGCGGGCGCTGGCGGACATGATGCTGTCCGAGGAGGCGCTCCTCTACGTCGGCGGCGCCGGCTCGTGCATGGGGTGTGGCGAGGCGACGGCGATCCGGATGATGCTGGCCGCTACCGGATTCGTCCATGGCGCGGAGCAGGTGGGGATCGTGGCGGCGACAGGGTGCAACACGGTCTACGGTTCGACCTATCCGTACAACCCGTTCCTGGTTCCCTGGACCAACTCGCTGTTCGAGAATGCGCCGGCCGTGGCGATGGGGGTCCGCGCCAAGTGGGACCAACGGGGATGGCAGGAGAAGAAGCTCTGGGTCATTGGAGGGGACGGCGCGATGTACGATATCGGCTTCCAGGCGCTGTCGCGGATGCTGGCCTCCGGGATGGACATCAACGTGCTGATCCTGGATACACAGGTCTACTCCAACACGGGAGGACAGGCCTCCACGGCGACCTTTACCGGGCAGGATGCCAAAATGGCCGTGTTCGGCAAGACGACGCCCGGCAAGCAGGAGCGGCGAAAGGAGCTGGCGCTCATCGCCATGATGCACCCGGATACCTTCGTCGCGCAGACCACGGCGGCCCACATTAACCATTTTTACCGAGCCATCATGGCGGCCAATGAGTACCCGGGTCCGGCCGTGGTCAATGTCTACACGACCTGTGAGCCCGAGCATGGCGTGGCGGACGACCGCTCCTCGTGTCAGGCGAAGCTGGCGGTCGATGCTCGGGCCTTCCCGCTCTTCATGTACGACCCACGCAAGGGAGAGAGGATCAAAGAGCGACTCAGCCTGGCGGGTAACCCCGCAATGGGTGAGGACTGGTACAGACTGCCTCGCACAGGGGAAGTAGTCGACTTTATTGCTTTTGCCAGGACGGAGGGCCGTTTCGCGAAACAGTTCGACCCGGAGGGCTGCCCGTCTGATACCCTGCGCTACGCCCAAGCCGAGCGGCTGCAGTACTGGCGACGCCTGCAAGAGTTGGCCGGCATCCGATAAAGACGGATGTATGACGCACTACAGTAGGGAAATAGCTGAACACCGCGAGACGGAAACACTTCCATTTTCCCGCCGCTGGCGGGTGGCTAAAGGAGGTTCCAATGATTACACTCAAGAATATCCTTGTACCGACGGACTTTAGCGAGACCTCGAAGGCGGCGGTTACGTATGCTCGGGAGCTCGCCTCCACGTACCACGGCTCGGTGCATCTCCTGCACGTGTTGCCGGATCCCGCGGTTCAGCCTTGGGCGTTCGCGGTCGAGACTGAGGCTATGGGGCTGTCATTCCCGGAGCGGGTGAAGCGGTGGGAGGAGAGGGCAAACGCGCAGATGAAGAATCTGCTCTCGGAGACGGAGCGGAAGGAACTGCATGTGCGAACTGTGGCGCAGGTGGGCCATCCAGTCCAGCAGATTCTTCAGTATGCAAAAGACCAGACGATCGATCTCATCGTGATGGGGACAACCGGTCGAGGTACCCCGGCGCCCGAAACGTTCGGGGCATTCCCAAGGCATTCACCGATGGGCAGTGTCGCCGAGCGAGTGGTTCGCCAAGCCCCGTGTCCGGTCCTCATCGTTCGACATCCGGAGCACGAGTTCGTTACGCCCTAGACGTCTTCCGTAAAGCGTAAGCGGCTGGCGTCGGCCCTCTAGTCCGGCGCCAGCGCAGGGCGAATCGGGACACCGTGGCCTCTTGCTGGCTTGCCGACGTCGCCGCTTGCTCCACACTGACTCTTCTCGGATTGATTGTCCTGGCTGTGGGGCTGGTTCAGCAATCAGAACGATTCGGCTCGACTCCGTGGTGTGTAGCGTATTGATATGCTATGCTTAGATAAGTATTACTCCCCTGTTGTGTGGGAGTACAGCGAGTGAAGATCATGAATCGACCGATCCGGAGTCGGATAAGCAAGGCTCGGACCAGGGTCCGGGTGGGAAAGAGGTCAGGCATCAAGCTGCCGAAGGAGGGGTATGTATCCTGTTATTACTGGCTTTGATCATCTGGTCTTCGCCGAGGCGCCCAAGCTGATCTATTGGGAGCTGACGCGGGCCTGCGACTTGGCATGCACGCATTGTCGCGCCGAGGCCATTCCGGCGCGCGACCCATTTGAACTGAGCACGGAGGAGGCCAAGGCGCTGTTGGCGCAGCTTCGGGCGTTCGGCGACCCGCCCCCGCAACTGGTCATGACCGGAGGCGACCCGTTGAAGCGTCCGGATTTCTTTGATCTGGTGCGGCATGGCAGAAGCATTGGGATGCCGATATCCGTGGCCCCGAGCGGTACTCCACTGCTCACACCGGACGCGATCTCAGCTCTGGCGGAGAACGGCGTCATGAGTATGTCGCTCAGCATCGACGGCGCAACGGCCGAGAGCCACGATCGGTTTCGCGGGGTTGCAGGCTGCTTCGATACGACCATGCGCGCCATCCAGGCTGTTCGGGCGGCAGCGATCCCGTTGCAGATCAACACCCTTGTCACCCCCGAAACCATGACGGAACTACCCGGTGTATTCCGGTTGCTGAAGGACCTGGGGATCATGCGGTGGAGTCTCTTTTATCTGATCGCCACGGGGCGCGGTCGGGCCCTCCGCGAGATCAGACCCAGCGAGGCCGAGGCGCTTCATAGCTGGATCTACGACATCGTCAAGACGGCTCCATTCGCCATCAAGGCGACGGAGGCCCCGCACTTTCGCCGCGTTGCCTACATGCGAATGCGGCTGGAAGGCCTGGATGACGCTGCCATCCGGCAGACACCCATCGGGCGGGGGTTCGGAATCCGCGACGGGAACGGTATCATGTTTATCTCGCACACCGGGGATGTCTATCCGTCCGGGTTCCTGCCGGTGACAGCCGGGAACGTGCGCCAACAAAGCCCTGTATCGTTATACCGTCATTCAGAGGTTTTTACGCGCCTCCGCGACGCGGATCAATATGCCGGCAAGTGCGGCCTCTGCGAGTTTCGCTGGATCTGTGGCGGGTCGCGGGCCCGCGCGTTTGCCGAGACCGGCGACCCCAATGGAAGCGATCCGCTGTGCGCCTATAGGCCGGAGGCCGCGCTGGTAGGGGCGGCGGACAGCAGTCGAGGATAAGCGCGGCCAATAGCCTGGGAAGAGTGTAGCTCCACGGATTAGATCTGCGATTCTCACACGTTACGTGCATCGACCTCTGAGAGGTGAGGTGCCGATACTTCACCAACGTGGTCTTCAACAGTGGTCGGCTATGACGGCTGATCGAACACCCCTATTTATTCCCTCAATCTACCCAATTAGGCATGCAGATGCTCTAGCCGATTGGTGGTATCTGGCATAAATTGTGTGTAGGAGATGCGGCGCTATAAGCATCGGGCCGACAGCCTGTGAGGAGTTTATGGCGCATCTGCAGGGACGGAAGGTCACGTAGTGCAGCCGACCCAAAGGCGGCGCAGCCGACAGGAGGGACGAATGCAGATCTCACGGATCCTTTTTCCGACCGACTTCTCCCATGATGCCGGGCACGCATTCCAGTATGCGCTCACCTTTGCCCGCGAGTTCGGCGCCGAACTCTACCTGCTTCACGTCATCTACTTCCCCCCCCAGACGCCTGAGTACGACATCGGACAGGTCATCGACAGCCTGGTCAAGAATGCTGAGGACAGCTTGAAAAAGCTGGTCGACAGCGCCAAAGAGCCGAACGTGGTCTTCCGTACGGACGTGCAGGTCGGGGTGGAGCACGCCGAGATCACGAAATTCGCTGAGAGGGAAAAGATCGATCTCATCGTGATGGGGACCCGCGGACGAACCGGGCTGGCGCATGTCTTTCTGGGAAGTGTCGCCGAGCGGGTGGTGCGTCATGCCCACTGTCCCGTCCTGACCGTCAAGCTCCCGGCACGGAAAGGCGAAGAGGCAGCGAAAGAGGGGTGAGTGACATGACGGTGCAGCACAGGGCGCTGGCACGATACCTCGAGACGACCCTTGGTGGCGTCGTACAGGTGCAGGCCGTTCGGCCACTCACGGGCGACGAGCCTTCCATCGTTGGGAAGGAGCTGGGAGCGCTGCAGAGTCACGATCTGAAGGCGTTCGGCTACGGCCGGCCGATCCAGATTGACCTGCTCCTGAACGGCATCCCTCGCTCCTACGTGCTTTCCACGATGCGGGGCGGCCCAGGCTTTGGTCACGATCACAAGGCCGACAGGGCGGGTACCTTGATCTGGGCGCATGACGCCTACGGTAAGCTGGCGCACCACGTGGAGAGCGTTGACGTCGGCTTCTTCACGCAGGAAGGTCAGTTGCAATCGGCCGGGCGCGCAGAGGAGTACTTCCTCCTGATGGAGAAAGTCGAAGGGGCCGCGTATTGGCTGGATCTGGAGCGGATTCAGGCGGAGGGGAAGGCGACCGATCTGGATTTCGACCGCGCCAGGGTCCTGTCGGAATATCTGGCCAAGATCCACGCACAGAAAGGCCAGGATGAACAACTGTATTTCCGTCGGATCCGGGATCTGATCGGCCATGGTGAGGGGATCATGGGGATCCTTGACGGCTATCCGGCCGAGTACCCCCTCCTCCCTTCCAAACAGCAGTACGTCGTCGAGAGCGGATGTGTGGCCTGGCGACAATACCTGAAAGAGAAGACTGCGCGCCTGAGCATCGTCCATGGGGATTTTCACCCTTGGAACATCCTCTTTCGAGAGGAGACCGATTTCACGCTGCTCGATCGGAGTCGTGGAGAGTGGGGGGAGCCTGCCGATGACATCGCGGCCCTCACCATCAATTTTCTTTTCTTCTCGCTCTTGCGGTCGGGTCGGCTGGAGGGGCCGTTCCGGGAGCTGTTTGATCTCTTCTACGGCGCGTACCTTGAGCGGACCCGCGATCTGGAACTGAACTCCGTGATCCCGCCCTTCTACGTCTTCCGGGCCCTGGTGATCGCGAGCCCGCGTTGGTACCCCGACCTTCCGGAGGATGTGCGCGCCAAGCTGTTCCGGTTCGTCCGGACGATGCTCCGGATCGAGCAGTTCGATCACGAGGATCTCAATCGATATCTGATGTGAGGCGGTCGGATGGCGTGGGTAGCGTGGTTCACAGGACTGCCCGGAAGCGGCAAGAGCAGCGTGGCATGCGAGGTCGCATTGCGCCTGCGGGCGCGTGGAATGCGGGTGCGGATGTTGGAACTCGATGAGATCCGACGGGTGGTGACCCCCTCGCCACGCTATACGGCTGAGGAACGCGAGGTCGTCTATCGCGCCCTGGCCTATATGGCGTGGCTTCTCTACAACGAGGGGATAAGCGTCATCATCGATGCGACCGGCCACAGGCAGCGGTTTCGCGATGTCGCCCGCGCGCTGATTCCTGCCTTTGCTGAGATCTATCTCTGCGCGTCGTTGCCGACGTGTCGCGCGCGGGCGGGGTATCGGCATGGCGGCTACGCCCCTGCCGATGTCTACGGGCAAGCGGGTCGCGAGGGATCCACTGTTCCGGGCGTCGATGAGATGTACGAGCCGCCGCGTCATCCTGAGTTGGTGCTTGATACCGAAGCGCTTCAAGTGACGGATGCCGCAGAACAGGCGGTGAGATTTCTTGAAGCATTTCAGGTCAACCAGGCTGCCAGTATGGTTGAACAGGGATGATGAGAACAGGCTGACCGCGGAGGGAGAGTGATGAGCGCGCTGCTGAACCCACGGATGTTGGATTGCGTAAGTGAGCAGGGTGAGCGAAGTCAGGCGTGCCCCTACTTGAAACGAGCAATCCTCACCTCCCGGTACCCCATCGAGGGATACTGTGTGGGACATCCTCACGGGAGGCTTCGGGTCGTGACGATTGCCGAGTTTCGTGAGTTATGTACAACAGCCGAGCACGTTCAGTGTCAACTGTATCGCGAGCTGCGCCATCAGGGTCTGGCCGAGGGAGATCCGGAGTGCGGAGCTGCCTGATGCGGGAGCATGTGCGCAGTCTGGCGAGCGTCAACTGAAACGAGTGATGGTGAAAGGACAGAAGGAGGAACGACCATGGCGCTCGTAAAGTGGACACCATTCGGCGATTTAACCACGTTCAGGCGAGAGATGGACCGAGTGTTCGAGCGGTTTTTCGGCGAGTTGCCGCGCCTGGACCTGTCCGGGGCGGGGTGGACTCCGCACCTGGACATGACCGAAACCAAGGACCGCGTGATTGTCAAGGCCGAGTTGCCTGGGCTGGACGCCAAAGACCTGGATATCACCATCTCCGGGAACACGCTGAGCCTGAAGGGGGAGAAGCGACAGGTCAAAGAGGAACATGACGAACACCACCACCTGCTTGAGCGCTCCTATGGGGCCTTTACTCGGACGGTTGAGCTGCCGGCGCCGGTAGCCGCCGATAAAATCAAAGCGGCCTTCAAAAACGGGGTGCTGACTATTACCCTTCCGAAGACAGAGGAGGCCAAGCGAAAGGGGATTCCGATTCAGGTTGAATGAGGAGCGAGCGATGAAGACACCCATAGTTGCACGCAGGCGTTACGACACTGCATCGTCTAAAAAGAGCGTGGGGAGCGAGACCGATTCCTACCTGGCCAAGGGAGCGCCCGGTAAGATGGTGGTGTGTCACGGGTGCCATGCCATCTCAGCGGGGAGGCGATGGTATCAGGATGAGGCGGTCTATGCCAAGCTCCTCAAAACGGGTACGGTGAAAGAGGTGTACTGCCCGGCGTGTGAAAAGATTCGCGACGGGTATCCGAGCGGGCAGGTGACGCTGAAGGGCCCATTCCTGGCTGAGCATCATGATGAGATCCTGCGCATCATTACCAACGAGGAGAAACGGGCCCGGGAGCGTAATCCGCTTCACCGGATCATGAGCCTCCGCGAGGAGAACGGGCAGCTTGAGATTACGACAACCGATGAGAAGCTGGCGCAGCGGATCGGACGGGAACTCCGCAAGGCCTGCGGGGGGACCGTCGCGTACGGTTGGTCGCATGACAACAAATTCCTCCGGGTGCAGTGGGAGCGTTGAGGGGTAGATCGATGCCGCAGGCGCATGTTCAGCGGTTACAGCAGCCGCCCATCGGCGAGCAGCGGATAGAGATCGTCGAGCGGAAAGGGTTGGGCCATCCCGACTCGATCTGCGACGCGGTGATGGAGGAGGTCGCGCGGGCCATTAACGCCGAATATCAACAACGCTTCGGCCAGGTCCTTCACAACAATATCGACAAGGGGCTCCTGGTGGCCGGGCGGGTGCGTCGGCGGCTCGGCGGTGGGCGCGTGCTGCAACCGATGGAGCTGGTGATCGGAGACCGCGCGACGTACCGCGTCGGGAGGGTCAGAGTCCCGATCAAGGAGATTGCGGTGGAGGCGGCCAAGGAGTGGTTCCGCAAGTCGCTGCGCCACGTGGATCCGAACAAGCACCTGCGATACCGGGTTGTCCTTGCGGAGGGCTCCGACGAGTTGGCCGACATCTTCAAGCGCGAGGGGGTCAGAGAAGCCAATGACACGTCAGCGGCCGTCGGGTACGCTCCCTTGAGCGAGACCGAACAGATGGTTCTCTGGGTAGAACGACACCTGAACTCTCCCGGCTTCAAGACGGCATTTCCTGAAACGGGGGAGGATGTGAAGGTCATGGGGGTCCGCGCCGACCGGACGCTGACCTTGACGGTCGCCATGCCGCTCCTGTGTAAGGCGATCGCATCTGAAGCGGCCTATTTCCGTAAGAAGACAGAGATTGTACAGGCCCTACGCCAGGCGCTTCCGCCCTCACCCGGCCTGGACACAATCAATCTGTTTTTGAACCCGCTGGATCGGGAGGGTCGCGGGATGGGCGGCATGTATCTCTCGCTGCTCGGGACGTCAGCGGAGGACGCCGATTCCGGTCAGGTGGGAAGGGGCAATCGTGTCAATGGGGTCATTCCTTTGAACCGGCCCGTAGGCGGCGAGGCAGCGGCCGGAAAGAACCCGGTCAGTCACATCGGGAAGATCTATACTGTCCTGTCGCATCGGATGGCCGATCAGATCTACCAGCGGGTCGACGGGGTACGCGAGGTCTACGTCTGGCTTGTGGGTCAGATCGGCCAACCGGTCGATCAGCCGTGGGTGGCTGTCCAACTGATTCAGGCGCCTGATGCGGAATGTGAGCGGATCAGGCGAGAGTCCCAAATGGTGATCGATCGGGAACTGAACCGCTTGACCGATTTTTGTAGTGAGTTGACCGAGGGGAAGTATCCGGTTTGCTGAGGCCAAGGAAAGGAGCCGACGATGCGAGTTAAGGATCGAATGAGGCGCTCGCTGGTCAGTGTCGCACAGACCGACACACTGGATCATGCGCTGACGACGTTGAAGCGGTTCAATATCCGCCACCTCCCGGTGGTCAAAGGAGACCGTGTGGTGGGGATCTTGTCGGACCGAGACGTGAAGAAGGCCGCCCCCTCTCCCTTTGACTACCCGACCGCGGAGGAGTTCCGGGCCTTTACGTCCGCAGTGACGGTCAAGGAGATCATGACCAAAGAGGTGGTCACGGTCGCTCCGCTCACCCCTATCGAGGAGGCAGCCTGTCTGATGAACCAGAAGCGTATCGGTGCGCTGCCGGTGGTCCAGGAGGGGCGGCTGGTCGGGATGCTTACCGAGACCGATGTCCTTGGTGTCATGACTGAGATGATGGGCGCCACACAGACCGCGTCTCGCGTTGAGATCGAGATTCCGGTAAGCCCGGGAACGCTCACCGAGGTCATCGGGATCGTCGAGGCGCAGCAGGTGGAGATCGCCAGTCTCGTAACCCTGCCGTACCGTGAGGGGGCGAGGCGTCTGCTGATCTTGAGGCTTCGAACCATCAATCCGGACCCCGTTGTCAGGGCGTTGGAGGCGCGCGGGTATCCGCAAGTTGTCGGCGAGTTCGTGTGCTAGTGCCGTGATGCAGAAGATCCTGATGAAGGTGGACGGGTCGTTCGCCGCAGAAGCGGGCGCGCGCTATGCCCTTGCTCTGGCCAAGGCCTGCGCGGCGGAGCTCGATCTGCTCTTTGTCGCGGGGGATCAGTCCGCCGGCGCGATGAAATGCGCCGAGGAGTCGCTGCTGCGCCTCCTTCGACAGGCGCATGCCCTTGGCCTGAAGGCGCGGAGCGTGACAGAGATCGGCGATCCAGTCCGGGTCATGCGGGAATACGTGGCGCGAGAGGGGATCACGCTGGCCATGGCGTCCGTGACCGGACCGGAGGTGGTGCGTCGCCTCCTGCGAGAGGTCCCTTGCGCCATGCTGCTGGTCCGGGTGGTCCATCCTGGTAGGATGGCGTCACCGCACGAGATTCTGGTCCCGGTCTATGGCGGTGAGTTCGAAGGCGGCGGCCTGGAGGCGGCGGCCGATCTCCTGGCCAACCTTGGAGCGTACTGGCACGCCCAAGTCGTCCTCTTCCAGTTGAGACAGCCGTTGACGCGACTATTCGATCGCCGACGCTTTGGAGAAGAGACACCGGAACAGGCGGAGCGCAAGCTGCACGGGTTTATCGCCGCGCTTTCCCGCCGGGGTCTGGCGCCTGGGACGCGGGTCTCGTGGGGCCGTCGCCACGGCCCAGGGATTACGGCTGAAGCCGCAGCCAGGCGTCATGATCTCATCTTTGTGGGTACGAAGGGGCCGAAGAGCTTTCTGCAGTGGTTACGTACCGGAACCGTTGACCATCTGGTGCAGAAGAGCCCGTGCGACCTGATGCTCTTCCGGCCGGCAGCCGCCTGAGACCTTACGGGCGAAAGCGACGCGACGATGCAGATCCACCGTCTGTCAGTCGAAGAGGCGCTGAAGGCCCTTGGAACCACTGACCAAGGGTTGAGCGAGGCCGAGGCGGAGAGGCGACTCAGCGAATTCGGCCCCAATGAACTTCAGGCTGCAGAAAAAATCCCTTACGGGACCATGCTGGCGAAGCAGTTTACTCATGACTTGGCCGTTCTGCTCTGGGCTGCGGCGGTCCTGGCATTTGCTGCCGATTGGATGAAGCCCGGAGAGGGAATGGAGTTGCTCGGTTGGGCCATCATCGGGGCCATCCTGGTGAACGCCCTCTTCTCTTTCGTCCAAGAGTACAGGGCAGAGCGGTCTATCCTCGCGCTCAGGCGTCTTCTTCCGATCCATGTCAAGGTCTGTCGATTCGGCGAGATCAGGGAAATCGCGGTGTCCGAACTGGTTCCGGGAGACCTGGCGGTGCTTGGGGAAGGTGATCGGGTTCCCGCCGATGGGCGCGTGATTAGGGCAGCCCTGCTCCGAGTGGACAACTCGCCACTGACCGGCGAGTCGATCCCCAAGAGCCGCACAGCCGAGGCCGCTCCTGCGGGGCCGCTCGTGGAAAGCCCCAACATCGTGTTGGCTGGGACGAATGTGCTTTCGGGGACAGCCAGGGCGGTCATCTTCGCCACGGGGATGAACACGGAGTTCGGTAAGATCGCGCATCTTACCTCTGTGGTCGAAACGGAATTAAGTCCCCTGCAGCAGGAGATTGCCAAGGTGACTCGCGTAATCGCCATCCTTTCTGTAGGGATCGGCTTTGCATTTTTCGGCTTCGGTGTGGCGATCAAAAGGAGCTTGTGGGAGAATTTTGCTTTTGCCATGGGGATCCTGGTGGCAATTGTGCCTGAGGGGCTCCTGCCCACGGTCACGCTCTCGCTGGCGGTGGG
>JAGWRQ010000207.1 GCA_028869615.1 Candidatus Methylomirabilota bacterium
CTCAAAACCATCCTGGATGAGCGGAAGATTCTCCTGGTGGACGACGAGGTCCAGATGGGGTTTTTCAGGACCGGGAAGTTTTGGGGGATCGAGCACTTCGGCGTCAAGCCGAACATCGTCGTCTTTGGGAAAGCATTGACCAATGGCCTGAATCCCCTCTCTGGGCTATGGGCCGAGGAGCCCCTCATCTCTCCTCAGACCTTCCCGCCGGGGTCGACGCATTCTACTTTTTCGTCCAATCCGTTGGGCACGGCTGCAGCCTTGGCGACGCTGCAGTGGATCGAGGAGCAGGATTACGAACGGAAGGTGGCCGAATCTGGAGCCTATTTTCTGCAGCAGCTCGAGGACCTCAAGAAACGACATGCCACCATCGGGGACGTCGCCGGCTTGGGCCTGGCGCTTCGTATCGAGGTCACGCAGGCCGACGGGTTTACACCCAACAAGCCGCTCACAGACCGGATCTTTGAGTCGGGTCTGGCGGGGGGGATTCCAACATCCCGTGGCCCAATGGGGTTAGTATTGGACGTCGGAGGATATTACAAGAACGTCTTCACCCTTGCACCTTGCCTGGATATCACCAAAGGCGAGATCGATCTGGCCATCGAACTATTGGACTGGCTGTTCACCAACTGCGCAGGGCAGCCATGAGCCGACAACTGGCCACGCGGTCTGGTCCTCTTGATGAGATGATCGACCGCCAACCGACCGACCTCGCCTTCCACACTGGCTCACATGCCTTGGTGTATCTGATTCACGGCGTCACTGGGACACCGGTCGAGATGGGCTACCTTGGACGGCGGTTTGCGCGCCATGGATGGGATGTCTATGCCACGACCCTCCCGGGCCACTGTACGCGGATCAGGGATCTGCTGAGAACGTCCGAGGAGGACTGGATCACGCACGTGCGGGCGCAACTGGCCTTCGCACGCGAACGGTATGATCGCCTCTATGTAGCCGGCCTTAGCGCGGGAGCACTCCTGACCTTGGAATCCTCCCTGACCGTGAATGTTGATGGACTCGGGGTCCTGTCGCCCACCTTTATTTACGATGGATGGAATACACCTCGGGTCAGGGCGCTCTTGCCCTTTGTCATGCAGGTGGCTCCTTTGCGCTATCTCCTCTTTCACGCGGACGGTCCGCCCTTTGGAATCAAGGATGAAAGGATTCAGGCCCACAAGCGGTCGGCGTATTGTTCCGGTGCGCTCATGCGTAGGTGGATCAAGGGCGCGTGGGCTCGATGGACGAACCACGCTGCTGACCCAGCGATCCGTACCCCCCTGGCAGCCTCGATGGGGTATCCGATCTTCCCGTTGAAGACCTTGACCAATATAGACCGGCTCATCAGGCGGGTCCGCGATCGCTTGGGTGAGGTGACGGCGCCCACCGCGATCCTCCAGGCCCGCGAGGACGACATGACCGGTCCTCGTAATGGCGAGCTGGTGTATAATAGTATTGCTTCGATACAGAAGCACCTGATCATGCTGGATGACTGCTACCACGTGATCACCGTGGACAAGCAGCGAAAAGCCGTTGCCGACCACCTGATTGAATTCTTTGGACGCCAGATCTCCGTGCGGAAGATCCTCCAACCCGCATAGCGGGTTCCTCTCATAATTGCTACCGTGGCCGCGTCTCTCGTAGCCTGGTGAGGCGCATGGCGGCATGCCACCAGGGAACCGTTGAAAACCCTATCTCAGGACGAACTCGACCCCCTGCTCCAATGCCACGACGAAGAGAGCCGCGGCCGTCAGGTCCGCGGTCGTCCCTGGATTGAGCCGATTGCCATCCCTGCGGAGGGCGTGGTCCCACCGCTCCAGCCTTCGCTGTCCCTGCGCAGTACACGCCCCACCGATGGTGAGAATCTTTCCTGCCTCCTCTGAGATCCTGTTCGCCTCCCGTGCGCTACATTTGCGCGCGATGAGGGAATCCGGCACGCGCGAGAGCAGCGTCAAGTAGGTCTGGACGACTGCGACTTCAAGATTGTCGGATTCCTGAAGAGCACGCTCAAGCGTCGGCGCACCAATTGTGAAAGTAATCTCGAAGTCAGTGGCATACTCGCGCGCGATCGAGTCCCGATCCATCGCGAAGCGCATCCCCTCAAGGAGCGGGACCCTGCCATGGGTCGCTCGGACGTCCAACTGGTCCGCCTGCCCGAGACCGCCGGGTTCTGCCAGGCGAATCGCCTCATAGACCCTTTGCCCATCGTATGGCGTGAGGGCGGTCAGCACGCTGCGAAGGCGTGACCGCAGCGATCGCCGCCCTTTGCGCAGGGCCGCTTTGGCCAGGGGCGCAAAGAGGAGCGCGATACCAAGGTTGGTGTTTCGACCGACCAGCCGCTTTGTCTCTCGAACTGTATCGAGGACCAGCGAGCCGGTCGCCGCGGTGGCCGCCTTCCGTAGGACCTGTCCCAGGACGACGGAGCTGACCAGAAAATCGGTGTAGCGGGTGTCGGCGAAGTCAGCGAACGGAGTGACATTCCCAGGCTTGTTGGCGCTGACCTCCAGGAGGCAGGCGAACTGCGCGGCAAGAGAAACCTTCTCGGCGGGCAACACCAGTCTGTCCCTAACTCAGGTGTATTTGCGGTACGTCATTGCGAGCACCCGAAGGGTGCGTGGCAATC
The DNA here is from genome assembly GCA_028869615.1 of Candidatus Methylomirabilota bacterium. Classification (GTDB taxonomy): domain Bacteria; phylum Methylomirabilota; class Methylomirabilia; order Methylomirabilales; family Methylomirabilaceae; genus Methylomirabilis. The sequence continues at coordinate 2,621 of JAGWRQ010000207.1, forward strand.
TGACCGTTCTGTCCTCGTGAGCTTTGCGACTGAGAGGCGAAACACTGTTGGATTGCTTCGCCTGCGGCTCGCAATGACGGTAATGGTATTGAGCCCGTTCGCATCGCTTATGGTTGCAGTTGCCTGAGCAGGTGATCTGCGATCGCTTGCGCGATCTCGATCTCCGTAGTCCGCTGCAGACCGGACCAGCCTGGGATACTGTTGACCTCCACGACCGTGTAGCCGTGAGACGTCTGGAGCAGGTCGATCCCGGCATAATCGGTCCCGAGGAGCCTGCTGGCCTGAAGACAGAGGCCGGCCGCGTCGTCATCCATGACGTGAGGCTCCGGTCGCGCGCCCTGAGAGACATTATGCCGCCACCCGTCCGATCGGCGGCGCATAGCCGCCACCACCCGATCCCCTATTACCAGACCCCTCAGGTCGTAATCACCGTGCGGGACAAATTCCTGGATATAGAAGATACTCCGAGTTAGCGCAAGGGCGCGAAAAACTCGATAGGCGACATCGGCGTCGCTGACCCGCACCATCCCTCGCCCCCCGGCGCCGAAGAGCGGCTTGACTATTACGTCGCCAAGTGCCTGGAACGCCGCCATCGCGTCGTCAAACCCCTCGGC
>JAGWRQ010000208.1 GCA_028869615.1 Candidatus Methylomirabilota bacterium
GCGACCGGCGTCGAACTGCTGTTATTCGAGCGACATGATGCGCCCGAACCGTTTCAGGTTATCCTGCTCGATCCCTTCGTGAATAAGACCTTTCATTTCTGGCATATCTACGTCCGTGGGTTAAAACCAGGCGCGCACTACGCCTACCGCGTGGACGGTCCTTGGGATCTGGGCGCCGGGCATCGTTTCAATCGGAACAAGGTGCTGATCGATCCATATGCCAAAGGCAACACGAACAGCCTCTGGAGGCGCGCGGATGCCTGCAGGCTCGACGACAATGTCACAACCTCTATGCGGTCTGTCGTGATCGACACCTCCGAGTACGACTGGGAAGGGGATCGGCCGTTGAACCGGCCCATGGAGGGCACGATCATCTATGAGATGCACGCGAGCGGCTTCACCAAGTCACCTACCTCCGGGGTCATGTATCCCGGCACCTTCTCAGGCATCATCGAGAAGATTCCCTACCTCAAGGAGTTGGGTGTCACCGCCGTCGAACTGCTGCCGGTGTTTGACTTTGATGAAACGGACATCCTCCGGGTGGTGGATGGCCAGCCTCTCCGGAACTTCTGGGGGTATAGCACCATGGGGTTTTTCGCCCCGCAATCCGCCTATTGCGTCTCCCCGGAAGGCGGCTGTCATCTGCAAGAGTTTCGCGATCTGGTAAAAGCGCTGCACAAGGCCGGCATTGAAGTGATCCTCGACGTCGTCTTCAATCACACCGATGAGGGCAATCACCAGGGACCCGTCTTCTCTTTCAAAGGGATCGATAACCGCGTCTACTATTTTCTGGTGCCGTGGGACAGACAGTTCTATTTTGACTACTCGGGGTGCGGCAATACCTTTAACTGTAACCATCCGATCGCGCAAAAGCTCATCGTGGAGTGTCTGCGGTATTGGGTTCGAGAGACGCACGTGGATGGATTCCGGTTCGACGAGGGCTCGATTCTGTCGCGGGGCGAGGATGGCGCTCCCCTTCCGCATCCGCCCGTCGTCTGGCAGATCGAGCTGGATGAGGAGCTGGCGGACACGAAAGTGATCGCCGAGGCGTGGGACGCCGCGGGCCTATATCAGATCGGCCATTTTCCCGGCGATCGCTGGGCGGAATGGAATGGTCGGTATCGCGACGATATCCGCCGATTTGTCAAGGGGGAGCCCGGGCTTGTCGGCGCTGTGGCGGCCCGGCTGGCCGGGAGCGCCGACCTCTATCAGTCGCTCGGGGAACTGCCCATCAATAGCATTAACTTCATCACTTGCCATGATGGCTTCACCATGAACGACCTGGTTTCCTACAATACAAAGCACAATGAGGGAAACGGGGAGAACAACCGGGACGGTATCAATGACAATCTGAGCTGGAACTACGGCGTGGAAGGCGACACGAATGATCCCGCCGTTGAGGCGCTCCGGGAACGCCAGATCAAGAACTTCGCGACGATCCTGCTGCTATCGCGCGGCGTGCCGATGATCCTGGCCGGGGATGAGATCAGGCGGACGCAGCAAGGGAACAACAACGCCTACTGCCAGGATAATGAGATCAGTTGGTTTAACTGGATGCTGGCGCAGAAACATCGCGACGGGGTACTCCGTTTCTGGAAACGGATGATCGAATTTCGGAAGATCCATTCGACCCTTCGCCGCCGGTTCTTCTTTAATGGGACGGTCAATGAGCGGGGGCTGCCGGATGTCTCCTGGCATGGCTGTAAACTGAATAGTCCTGGATGGGCCGATCCGGATGCCCGAGCGCTGGGGATGACGCTGGGCGGATTCGATGGCGAATCGGACATTCACGTCATGCTGAACATGTACTGGGACAGCCTCGAATTTGAGATCCCACCGGCGCTCGGTCGGCGGTGGTTCAAGACGATCGACACGGCTCTGCCCTCGCCTGAGGACATTGCAGATCCCGGCAATGAGGTCGAATTCAGCGGGAATATCTACGCTGTGCAGGGGCGGAGCATCGTGGTGCTTATCGCGAAGTAGCCCCAACCGATTCCAAGAACCAAGGAGGTGGGTGCATGGTCAGGGCCGGATGGTACGCGGGTAGGGTCTTCGGCAGCAGCATCGCGCTTGCGACAGCCGTCATCGCCTTCGGGTCGATTCCTGCCAATGCCGACATGGTATATGGCCGTGTTTGTAACGTTCGAGCAAGTGAAGCCTTGCACGTAAAGAATGCAAGAGGCCAGTTTGTTAATCGTTTGACTCCGGATCAGAATGGCGCGTATCGTATTTTTCTCCCTCCCGGTATTTACACGGTTGAGTCCTCCGACAGAAAGGCAACGATCCGAAGCATTCCAGGGCCGATAGAGCAAAACATCTTTTGCCGCTAGTCAGCGAGAGAGGGCTATGCCAAAAAACCCAGGAGAGAAGCCTGGTTTCCAGTCAGCAAACCAAGGAGGCATGTTCCGTAAGATTTGGTGTTGGATCGTCGTGTGCTTCAATTGGTTTGTCGATTTTCTCGGCAAAGTTGGCGTTCCTTTAATAGCTGCCAGCTTGGTTTTTGCTGCGAGCACTCTTCAGAATCGAATAACGTCTATGAACCTTCTCAGTGAGCGTGAAAAGGCGGAAAGTGAGCTGCGGGCCTCTATGTTCAAAAGTCTCATTGAACCATTTGTCGGCAAGGGAGGATCGATCCCCCCTGATCGTGAACAACTGCTTGTCGAACTTCTGGCCCTGAATTTCCATGAACATTTTGAGTTAAAGCCGTTGCTCGAGCGGGTGGACCAAAACCTTACATTAAGGAATCCTGAACGGATTAAAGCGAGAAAAGAGTCTCTGAGGTCCATTACCCGTCGACTCATCGATCGACAAATAAGCATATTTATTAAAGAGGATACTGGGAAGGTACCGGTGGAGAAACAGGCCAGAGTGTTTACCTTACGCATCATAGCACCCCCAGAGAAGCGTAGTGAGGTCGAGCTTTGTGAACGAGTCAAAGGACTCCAAGACGAAGCACTCGATAACGAAGACATTTATATTAAAGCGCTTTGTAAACAAGCCAAGGAACCTTTTGATAAGCCACCCACAGTGATACAGTTTCCAATTCCTGATTTGACGTCTCCCGATGAGAAGCACAGGTTTGAGCTGGTTGTCCAGACTGCGAATTGGAAAGCCGATAGGTTTACGGTACTGCTTTACGAATGTCTCCCCAAACCAAACCCCTGTTCGCAGACCCAAGCTATTAAGGAATTTCAGATTTCGCCATCATGGTCCGATCTGCCGCTT
>JAGWRQ010000023.1 GCA_028869615.1 Candidatus Methylomirabilota bacterium
ACCGTTCCCTCGCCAGATAAATCCGATCGATGTGACGTTGCCCGGCTCGAAGCGCCTCCAGCACAGCATGAGGTCCGACGAGTATCTGCTCCGTCATGGCCTCTGTGTCTTCACGTGGGCGGCCTTCATGTGCCAGCGAATCCCATCGCCGGTATCGTCCACGACTACTCCGAGATCGGCTAACCAGGCACGAATGGCGTCGGCGGTCGCCCAGTCCTTCTTGTCACGGCACTGAGCGCGATACTTCACGATGATCCTGATCTTGTCTTCTGGTAACGGTCGTCCGGACGCAGCCGTTGACTCGATAGCATCACGAGCTTCAAGATACTCCTTCTGCAACACCTCTGTTGTCCAGCCAACAGGACTGCTACGAGTGAAGCTGACCCACTTGCCCCTTACCGCAACACCCTCGAACAAGCCGCCCAACACCGATCCCAACCTACGCAATGTCTTCCCCGCTAGGCCCAAGGCGTTAACGAGCGATTGCTCCGGTACATCATCAGCCTCTCTCAGGGCAATATTAATATCTCTGGCCAGGTTAAATAATGCGGCCAGCGCGCGCGGCGTATTCAAATCATCATCCATCGCATCCGTGAACTCTTTCTCCGCCTCGTGAATCTGGTACAAAAGAGGCGGTGGATCAATGGGTGAATCGTCAGCCTTTGGGCTTCCGGTATCCGGGAAACGCTGCACCTCATCCAGCACATTGCGGAATCGATCTTCGGCAGCCCCGGCACTGATCAGCGCGTCCTCCGAGAAATCTACAGGTGCCCGGTAGTGGGTTCCGAGCAGGAACAGCTTAAATGCACAAGGGCTAATGCGTCCGAGAAGCTCCCGAACCGTCAGGATATTGCCGAGTGACTTCGACATCTTTTCGGCGCGGATATTGACGAATCCATTATGGATCCAGTAACGAGCGAACGGCTTGCCGGTAGCGCACTCCGACTGCGCAATCTCATTCTCGTGATGGGGAAAGATCAGATCGGCCCCCCCGCCGTGGATGTCGAAGGTCTCACCGAGGTATTTCATCGACATGGCTGAGCATTCGATGTGCCAGCCTGGCCTGCCCGGGCCCCATGGGCTCTCCCACGCCGGCTCGCCCGGCCGCGATGCCTTCCACAAAGCAAAATCGAGGGGGTCTCGCTTCCGCGGATCCACCTCAACCCTCGCCCCTACCCGCAACTCGTCGAGACCTCGATGAGAAAGCTTTCCGTAGTCAGGCGAGCGCCTGACCTCGAAATAGACATCGCCATCGACGGCATACGCAACCCCCTTCACCATCAAGGCATGAATCAGTTCGATCATCTCCCGGATATGCTGCGTAGCCCGAGGCTCCTCCGTCGGCGTTCTGAGCCCTAGAGCTCCCATATCCTGGCGATAGGCCTCGATCTGCTCCTCGACCAATGATTCGCGCGACTGTCCCAGCTCCGCAGCCCGTTGAATAATCTTATCGTCCACGTCCGTATAATTACGAACGTAGCGGACCTTATACCCCTGGAACTCCAGGTAGCGCCAGATGACGTCGAAGGTCAGAGCAGCGCGCGCGTGACCGATGTGGGCGCGATCGTAGACGGTCGGTCCGCAGGCGTACATTCGGACCTCGCCGGGCACCAACGGTTCAAACGCCTCTTTTTTTTGACGTAGGGTATTGTAGATGGCCAGCGCCATACGACTATCCCGTCATCCTACGGCGTCATCTGATGGCGCTGCAGCGATGCAATGGCGAGACAGGCAATGCCCTGTCCTGCGCCGAGCGCGCCAACCCGATTCGCGGTCGTCGCCTTAACGCTCACCCCCTCGATCGGAGTCCCGATGCTTTCTGCGAGGTTAGCCCGCATCTGCGAAATATACGACGCAAGCTTTGGGGCTTCTGCGATGATAGTCGCGTCGATGTGACTCACCAGGTAGCCAAGAGCCTGCACGCGTTGGCAGGCCTTCTTGAGGAGCAGGAGACTCGACACATCCTTATATTGCGGATCGTCCGTCCCGAAGCAGGAACCGATATCGCCGGCGCACGCTGCGCCGAGTATGGCATCGATCACCGCATGAGCCAAGGCATCCGCATCCGAGTGGCCTTCAAGGCCTTTCTCAAACGGGATCTCCACCCCGCCCAGGACAAGGCGCCGACCGGGCACGAATGGGTGCGTATCGAATCCGATGCCGACTGTCATTGGACCGTCCGTCGCTTGAGGATCAGGTCGGCGATGGGCAGATCTTCTTCACTCGTAATTTTGAGGTTCTCATAACTCCCTCTCACAACCTTGACCATCCCCCCTATTCGCTCCACAAGCGCGGCATCGTCGGTGGCAATGATCCCGTGCTCCCGAACCGCCCGGTGCGCCTGCATCAGAAGTGCATAACGGAAGACCTGAGGGGTCTGGATCGACCAGAGCTGTCCCCTCTGCAACGTCTCTACCACTAAGCCGTCGGTGTCTACCCGCTTGATGGTATCGATGATAGGTACGGCCGCGACTGCCGCACCTACTTCTTTAGCAGCTTCTACGGTAGCCAGCACAACCTGACGCGAAACGAAAGGGCGAACGCCGTCGTGGATCAACACGAGATCCGTTTCCGCCTTCGCCCTCTGCAGCCCGTTATAGACTGAATCTTGCCGTGTCTGTCCCCCTGGGATCACCTCCGTCTCCAGATTAACCCTGGCCAGCTTCAGCGCCTCTCGGCCTCTTGGCTCTTCTCCGGGAGGAACCACAACGATGATGGCGGCAAGCGCATCGGATGCCGCAAGCGCCCGCAACGTGTGGCTGAGTATCGGAAGACCGTTCAGCGCAATAAACTGTTTCTTAACCGCTCCTCCGAATCGAATCCCCGCCCCCGCTGCGGGAACAATGGCAGTCACATGCATAGGGATTGGGAGTTACGCGGCCTCAGCCTCTTCCTTCAGACGTGAGAAGATCATGCGCCCGGCTGTCGTCGGCAACACCGTGGTGACGCGCACATCAACGGTCTGGCCGATATATCGACGGCCGCTATCGACCACCACCATCGTGCCATCATCAAGGTAGGCAATGCCTTGGTTGTACTCCTTACCTTCTTTAAGGACGTAGACCTGCATTTCCTCACCGGGAAGAACAACAGATCTCAGCGCATTGGTTAACTCGTTGATATTCAACACCCCGATCCCGTGTAGGCCTGCCACCTTATTCAGGTTGAAATCGTTTGTTACAACCTTGGCATTAAGGGCCTTGGCCAGCGCCACCAATTTCGCATCCACCTCACGGATATCCGGGAAGTCCATATCGCTGATCTCGACATGCGCATCGACCTTCTTCTGTATTTTCTGCAGAATATCCAATCCTCGACGACCACGGTTTCGTTTCAATGGATCCGATGAATCGGCGACCTGCTGTAACTCCCGTAAGACAAACTGAGGAATGACAAGCGTCCCCTCGACAAACCCCGTCTCACAGATGTCAGCAATACGGCCATCAATGATCACCGAGGTATCAAGGATCTTGCAACTCTTGCCCCGAGGCTTTTCCCTGAACGCCCGAACCAGGTTCGACATGTTGAACCCTGGACTCTTCTCGATCGCAATCGCAGCCCCCAGGTACGCCGCTCCGATGGTGACAATGATCCGCATAGTCATAGCGATGTAATTAGGAATGAAGTTCAGAAAGCCGGAAATAGCGTTAAAGAAGAGTTCGGCCAAACCAAGACCCAAGACGAACCCGATGATTCCACTGACGATCACTTGTAAAGAGGCCTGATGAAACTTGCGCTGGAGGACCATCACAATCACGCCGCAGGAGGCCCCCAGCAGCAGGCCGGCCAAACTCAGCAGCCATTGGTAAGGACCTGCGCCGTTCTGAAAGGCCAGATAGAATCCGATGGCCGCCCCTCCAACAATCATCGGGAGACCAACGCGATAGCTGTTCAAATCGATCACCTCCTCTCATACGCTTCGATGACCTCACACATGGTCATCATCTGTGATTACCCACCGCCTGTTCAACGAGCGCGCTTGCTCCCTCCTGGTCAATCCCGGAGGCATGCGAAATCTCGCTGACAATCAACCTCCGGACATTCTCCAGCATCGTCTTCTCGCCGAACGACAGGCTCCGCTCCTTCTGGAGCAGAACCAACTTTCGCAGGACCAGAGCAACCTCAAAGGGCGATCCCGTTCTGATCCGCTCCAAGTTATCCTTAAACCTTCGATTCCAATTCGAACTGATTTCCAGGTCATTCTTCCTTAAAATGGCAAGAATTCTTGGGATTTCTGACGGTTCAATGACCTCTCGAAGCCCAACCCGTTTCGCGTTCTTTGTAGGAACCAGAATAGTCATGCCGTTGCCGATGATGCGAACCACATAGAAAGGCTCCAGCCCACCTGCAACCTCTTTTTTTTCGATGGCTTCAATCCACCCGACCCCGTGGGTGGGGTACACGACTTTTGTCCCTGTGCGGTACATTATTAATTATAAATTCTAGCAGGGATTCTCTGGTTAGTCAAACGATTCTGTCGCCTGCCGTGTCTCCAGCCTCTCCGTCAACTCCTCCAGTGTGCGTAGCCCACTGACCCGTAAAGAGGAAAAGTCAGGCCGGCTCAGACCCAGGTTGTGCCGGGGCATCAGGCAATGGGACAACCCCAGTCGGGCGGCCTCCTCGAGCCGTCGTTCGGCCATCGGCACGGCCCGCACCTCACCTGCCAGACCGATCTCGCCGAACACGCAAAGCCCAGGATCGAGCGGAAGGTTCCTGGCGCTTGAGAGGACTGCCGCGGCGATGCCCAGATCGGCAGCGGTCTCTCCCACCCTGACACCCCCCACAACGTTGACGTAGACATCGCACGCACTGAGCGACAGGCCGAGACGCTTTTCCAGCACAGCCAACAGCAGGACGCCTCGATTGCTGTCCACTCCATTGAACACGCGTCTGGAGATCGGGGCGCTCGGCGCCGCCACCAACGCCTGCAGTTCCACAAGCAATGGCCGGCTCCCCTCCAGGGTCGGAATCACAACCGAGCCAGGCGCCCCGGATGGACGCTGCGAGAGAAACACCTCCGACGGATTTGCGAGCTCTTGCAGTCCGGACGCCGTCATTTCGAGCACACCGACCTCGGGAGTGGGACCGAAACGATTCTTCACGGCTCGCAGCAGACGATGAATCTGATGCCCCTCCCCTTCCATGAACACGACGGCATCGACCAGGTGCTCCATCGCCTTCGGGCCCGCGATGGCCCCTTCCTTCGTGATATGGCCGATGACAACAGTACTGATCCCCTTCTCCTTCGCGCACGCCATCAGCCGAACGGCCGCTTCACGAACCTGGCTGAAACTGCCCGGGGGGGACTCCAGTTCTTCCGAGACAATAGTCTGGATAGAATCGATCACCAGGATGGTTGGTCGTATCTGGTCGGTCTGTTCCAGAATCACCTGGAGGGAGGTCTCGGCAAGGAGCAGGAGACGATCGGAGAGTGGGCCCAACCTGTTCGCCCTGGATCGAGTCTGCTGCAGCGATTCCTCTCCAGAGACGTACAGGACTACCCCCTCCCTCTGCGCAATCTGCATTGACGCCTGAAGGAGCAGGGTCGACTTGCCGATCCCCGGATCACCGCTCAAAAGCACGAACGAGCCAGGAACAATCCCATCCCCCAGCACCCGATCCAACTCCGTCAGACCGGTGCTCACCCGGCGGAGCGTCCTAATATCTACGGCGGTGATCGGTGTCGCAAGGGGTCGAGCCGAGGACGCCATGTCACTACGGCCGGGGTGCCGCCCGCTCGTGGCGCGCTCCTCCAGCAGGCTTGCCCACTCCCCACAATCCGGGCAGCGGCCCATCCAGCGAGCGGTCTGATAACCGCAGCTCTGACAGAGGTAATGGCTCTGACTTTTGGCCATCGCTCCTCTCTACCCGCGGTGGCACGCTGAAAACCGTTCGACGTTCAAGGTTCAAAGTTCAACATTGCACGTTGAACGTCAGACATTGAACCGGGACCCGTCACATCTCTTCCGCTTCACCCGGCTCCTGATGGACGAGGTCGAGTGAGCCGAACTTCACATACTCTCTGAGGAAGGCCATTTCCACGGTCCCGGTCGGGCCGTTCCGTTGCTTGGCAATAATGATTTCGGTCTTGGTGTCCCGCTCCGGGTCCGGGGCTCCAGCCTTTCTGGCCTGATAGTAGCCTGGCCGGTAGAGGAACATCACGACATCCGAGTCCTGCTCAATGGCGCCGGATTCCCGGAGGTCCGACAGCTGCGGGCGCTCCCGCTCCTCGGTTCGCCGCGCAAGCTGCGACAGCGCGACCACCGGGACCTTCAACTCCTTAGCCATCGCCTTGAGCGCCCGGCAGATATCCGAGACCTCCTGCTGGCGATTCTCGGACCGCGAACGACCTGAGATAAGCTGGAGGTAGTCGATCACCACCATCCCGATGTTCTGCTCGGCTTTCAGCCGTCGCGCCTTCGCCCGCAGTTCGATGACAGAAAGGGCGGCCGAGTCATCAATGAAGATGGGCGCCTCCGAGAGATGACCTGCCGCGTTGGTCAGCTTCGGCCAATCGCTCTCACGCAGCCACCCTGTTCTGATCCGGTTGGAGTCGACCTCGGCCTCGGAGGAGAGCAGTCGCTGAACCACCTGTTCCTTCGACATCTCCAGGCTGAAGATGCCGATCGGTATCCGCTCCTCAATGGCGGCGTTTCTCGCGATATTGAGGGCAAAGCTCGTCTTGCCCATCGAGGGGCGGCCGGCGATGATGATCAGCTCCGACGGCTGAAGGCCGGCGGTTTTCATGTCGAGATCTTCAAACCCTGTGGGCACCCCGGTGACCTGCGTCTTGCGGTCATACAGTTTCTCCACCTGCTCAAAGGCGTCCTTCAAGATCGACTTCAACGGGAGGAAGGCGCGCCGTACCCGATCCTCGGACAACTCGAAGATCTGCTGCTCGGCCTGTTCAAGCACCTGGTCCGCTTCCTCCTGGTCGGCGAAGCCGAGCCCAACGATATCGGTGGCTACGGCGATCAACTGGCGCAGCAGCGCCTTGTCTCGAACGATCCGCGCATGGTAGGCGACGTTCGCTCCCGTGGGCACGGCATCCACCAGTGAGGCGAGGAACGCCGAAGAGCCCACCTCGTCGAGTTCTCCGCGACGGCGAAGCTCATTGGTAATCGTGATGAGATCAACCGGCTCGCCCCGCCCGAACAGTCCGGTGGCTGCGGCGAAGATCTTACGATGCGCGTCCCGGTAGAACTGCTCCGGCCGCAGCAGCTCAAGACACTTCATAAAGGCCTCGTTGCTCTGCAGGACCGCCCCGAGGACCGACATCTCGGCCTCCAGGTTCTGCGGCGGAACCCGCTCTGTAGCCGTCTCGCGTCGATCCAGGGTCGCCTCACGCATAATTCGTTGCCCCACCGACTCAGCCCTCTGCGTGCTCCACTGTGAGCCGAAGTTCGGCAACCACCTCGGGGTGTAAACGGATCGAAATGGTGTAGCTGCCGAGCGCCTTGATCGGCTCCTGCAGGAGGATCTTCCTCCGATCCATCTCCAGTCCCTGAGCAGCCAGGGCGGCGCAGATATCCTGGTTGGTGACAGCGCCGAAGAGCCGATCCTGATCGCCGGCCCGTCGCGCGATGACGCAGTGCAGCTCTGCGATCCGACCGGCCATCATCTCCGCCGTGCGACGGAGTCTCTCCTCGCGCGCCGTATTCTGTCGAAGCAGGTGATGCAGCGACTTCTTGTTGGCGGATGTCGCCGCGACTGCCTTGCGCTTAGGGATCAGGAAATTCCGCGCGAAGCCGTCCGTCACCTCAACCTCATCACCAGCAGAGCCTACCTTTTCCACCCGTTCCAAGAGAACGATCTTCATCAGTGCGTGACCTCCTCCGTACTACCTCACTTGAAGCGCGTTACGCGTCAGGGGGTCCCGGAAGCGAATACCGGCGAAATACGACCCAGATATCGAATAGCCCGACCAACGTCACAAGGAGCAGCAGCAAGGGTTGAAGCAGTAACAGCACAACGCCCACGAACCTTACGAACGGCGAAAGTCTCAGTCGGCGGATCCAGAACGTGGCAATCGCCAGACCCTGCAGAAAATAGACCGTCATCATGACGAGCAACCCGTTCAGACCGATCTCTTTCGCGATCGGCAGGCCGCTCAGCAGTAAGACGGCCGATCCGATGAACACCCACACCAGCGAGTCTGGAACGCTCCAGGTAAATCCTGGAGCCGCATCCCCGGATACAGTGGCTTGGGCCGATCCCCTCCTCGCCAGGAAGAAGTTGGCTGAGGTGCTGAGCAGCGCCGCCGCCATGAAGAGGCCGGGTGAGGTTGTGAGCAGCATACGTCGCACCTCCTCACCCGACCCGAACAGCGGCCCAACCTCGTCCGGAGAAACGCCCATCTTGCCATACAACTCCATCGCGTCTCGCACGGCGATATCGAGACGATGCTTCAGAAAATCCAGTATCGACCCGCCTGCGCCCCATGCCAGGATGAAAAGGCCGACCAGGCCGCCCGCAAGAACAGCCAGACTCCCCACGGCCACCGATACCTCCGGGGTCCACTGGCGGCGGATCGCCTCAGCCAGCACCATCGCAGGCAGCCCGAATTCAATGTAGAAGAACCAGGCATGTCCGGGACCCAGGAGACCGGCGACGAAGATCCCCACGGCAAGCACGCCAAGCAGGGCAACGCCTCGGCCACCTCTCAGGGACAGGAGAATGAGCGGCAGGGGAGTCAGCAGGCCGAAAAAGCTCCCGGCGATCGGGATCATCCCGCCGACCAACGCAAGCATGAGAGACGCAAGACAAAGGGCGGCGCCTTGCGCAAACGTCCCAGCCGATCCCTCTTTCATCGAACGTATGTCGTCAACCCTATCGCAACGATCTGCCGGGTCTTCCCGCTCAGAGCAGATCGGCGGCGAAGGGGAGTAATGCGATACTGCGAGCCCTCTTGATGGCGCCGCCCAACTGGCGCTGATGACCCGCGCAGTTGCCGGAAATCCGGCGCGGAATGATCTTCCCGCGATCCGTAATAAAATTCCTGAGCCGCTTGGCGTCCTTGAAATCGATTGCCTCGATCTTATCAACGCACCACTTACAGACCTTCTGCCGCCGAAAGCTCCGCCGCTTTTTCAGCATCCGTCATTACCCCCCTGAGCATGATCGCGTTTCAGAATGGTACCTCCTCGTCGTCGGACCGGGGCGGCTCCTCCTCGGAGCCTGCCGCATCCTTTCGTCCACCGACAAATTGCACCCGCTCTGCAACGACTTCATATTTACTGCGCTTCTGGCCGTCCGGCGTTTCCCATGACCGTTGCTGGAGCCGACCTTCGACCAGCGCCTGACGCCCCTTGCTCAGAAACTCGGCGCAGGTCTGCGCCTGCTTATCCCAGACGACCACTGTAATGAAACAGACCTCTTCTCGCCGGTCGCCGCCTTTCGTCGTAAACGAACGATTGACTGCAAGATCAAAGTTACACACGGTCATGCCGGCAGGCGTATGTCGAAGTTCCGGATCCCGTGTCAGATTCCCCAGCAAAATCACTTTATTGAAGCTCACCATCCCCCACCTCCCGGGTAGTTGGCACGGCGCTACCCTCGAGCGTGGCGTGCGACTTCGTCTTAAAGCGCCCTCTCCGGGGCTCCTCAGCCCTGACGACTGTCCCTTTCAGGATAGTCTCAGTAATCCGAAAATGCCGCTCGAGATCGGCCACGACTCCGCCCGCGCTCTCCACTCTCACCAGGACGTATTGGCCTTCCCGCCGCTTTTTCACCTCGTAGGCCAGTCGCTTTTTTCCCCACTTCTGAACCTCCAGCACTTGTCCACCCTTCTTGGCAACGACCTCGCGAAGTCCGTCGATCTCCGTCTCGACACCCTCCTCCGTGAGGGCCGGGTCCAGAATGACAATCACCTCATACTGGCTCACTCTCTTCACCTCCTCCAGATTACGCCATGCGAGCCTGACGGGCGCCTCGAACGTTGTACCGGTTCATCGCCGCCTCAAGACCTTCCTGCAACAGCAGCTCTACGGCATCGGCAGCCCGTTGTACCGCCGCCTGTATCGCGTCGCCCTCACGTTCCTCGAAAGGCCCGAGCACATGTGTGACCGCATCCTGCCCGTCCAGAGGCCGCCCGATTCCCACCTTGACCCGCAAAAAGTCAGGGCTGCCTACCGCCTCCAGGACGGAACGGACACCCTGATGGCCCCCGTGACCACCGCCGACCTTGATCCGTAACTGAGAGGTGGGCAGGTCCAGGTCGTCATGCACCACAATAATCCGACTCGGCTCAAGACGTAAGGCCTGTTGCCACCTGGAGACCGGGAAGCCGCTCTCGTTCATGAAGGTCAAGGGCTTCACCAATAGAACCTGCACTCCGTGCAGGGAGCCCCTCGCAAAAAGCGAACGGTACCGGCAACGCGTGAGGGCCATGCCGACCCGGCCGGCCACCGTGTCTACCACCCGAAAGCCCACATTGTGGCGACTGGCTTCGTACTCCGGACCGGGATTGCCCAAGCCCACCACGATCCACAACAAGGTACCCCGCTAGGCGGTTTTGCCGCCCTCCTGCTTCCCCTCTTTCACCTCTTTCGCTTCCTTCTTACCGACCACCTCCGGCTCAGCCGGTTTCTCCTCCACTGCGGCCGCCGCTTCCTCTACCGCTACCCGCTGAATCAGAACCCCAACCACTGGCCTGGCGGGATCCTCAAGCACTCTGATCCCCTCCCCCACCGTGAGTTCACGGACGTGAATGGCGTGGCCCAGATCAAGCTGACTGACATCCACCTGGATATGACTGGGAATCGCTCCGGGCAGGCACTCGACGCTCACCTCGCGAAGATGCTGCTCCAAAATGCCTCCCTTCAGCTTGACACCGACGGCCTCCCCCACCAACCTGACGGGAACCTGAACCTTGATCTTCCGCTCCATGGACACCTCGAGGAAATCGGCGTGCAGCGGCCCTCCTCGCACCGGGTCCCGCTGCAACTCCTTCAGAATGACCGTCCTCGATCGCTCACCATCCCCATCCAGGGTAAGGGTAATCAAGACGTTCTCACCCGCCCCGGTCTCCAGGAGCTTCATCATTTCAAGGGGATTGATTGTCACCGCCACCGGCCCGGAGACGCCGCCATACACAACGGCCGGAATCAGCCGCTGTCGCCGAAGCGTCTTCGCGGACCTCTTGCCGACCTGCATCCGGACCTGCCCTTTCAGCATCGCTTCTTCCATCGAATCCTCCCACGTGCGAGGCACAGGCAGAACTCTCCTTCGTACCTGTGCGCCCGATCTATCCTC
The DNA here is from genome assembly GCA_028869615.1 of Candidatus Methylomirabilota bacterium. GTDB lineage: Bacteria > Methylomirabilota > Methylomirabilia > Methylomirabilales > Methylomirabilaceae > Methylomirabilis. Next base: position 11,254 of record JAGWRQ010000023.1, read on the forward strand.
CCCCGTCAAACGAAAAGGCTGCTGACAGACTCCTCTTTGTGGATCCGGCTGATCGCCTCCCCCAACAGCGGCGCCACCGAGAGGACGGTCAGCTTTTTGGACTTGCCGCCCTCGGGAAGGGGAATGGTGTTCGTGACGACCACCTCTTCGAGGACTGATCCATCGATCCGCTCCACCGCCGGGCCCGAGAGAACCGGATGCGTGCAACTCGCGAAGATTCGCTTCGCTCCCTTTTCGAGAAGCGCCGGCACCGCCTGCGTGAGAGTTCCAGCCGTATCGATCATGTCGTCCACGATGATCACGTCCCGCCCCTCGACGTCTCCGACGATATGCATCACCTTCGCCTCATTGGGACCTGTCCGACGCTTGTCGATAAATGCCAGCGGGCTCCCCAGGCGCTTGGCGAACGCGCGGGCTCGCTCGACGCCGCCGGCATCCGGCGAAACGACTACCGCATCCCCCAACCCCCGCTCCTCGAAAAACCGCAGTAGCACCGGAGCCGCATAGAGATGATCGACGGGGGTCGTGAAGAAACCCTGAATCTGTCCGGCGTGAAGATCCATCGTCAAGACCCGATGCACCCCGGCCGCTGTGAGCAGATCAGCCGCCAGTTTCGCGGTGATGGGCACGCGAGGCTGGACCTTTCGATCCTGCCGCCCATAGCCATAATACGGCATAACCGCTGTAATCCGCCAGGCCGACGCCCGCTTCAAGGCATCGATGATCACCAACAGTTCCATCAGGTTCTCGTTGACGGGTCGGCAGGTGGGCTGGATCACGAAGACATCGGCGCCCCTGACATTCTCGAGAATCTGGACCAGGATCTCGTCGTCGGCGAAGCGCGATACCTCGGCGTCCCCCAGTGGAACGTCGAGATAGTCCGCAATCTCTTGTGACAAGGCCGGATTGGCGTTGCCGGAGAAAAGGATTAACCGATCAGCCATCAGACGTGCTCCGAATACCGCATAGTTCCTCCTGCCCCTCTGCGCTTGACGGTGGCCTGCCGCCACCTGCTGGCTGGGGGGCGAGGACTCGAACCTCGATGTGCAGATCCAAAGTCTGCCGGATTACCCTTATCCGACCCCCCAAGCAAGGGCGAACCATACACCCCTACTCACCCGTCGCGAACAGAGGGTTCTTCTCTAAGGTGCGGCAGGCAACCGCAGCAATTCCGCTCTCAACCAAACTCGACGCGACCCGCTTGGCCATCTCGGCCTCTCGCATGATGCCGAAGACGGTCGGCCCGCTTCCGCTGACCAGGACCGGGCTTGCGCCCAACAGCAACAATCGCTGTTTGAGGTTGGCGACAGAGGGATAGGCCTCGAGCACCACATCCTCCAGCCTGTTAAAACAGTATGAAAGCGCAGCCTCTTCCTGGCCAGACTCAACCAAATTTCGCATTGTAAACCCGGCTTTCTCAGATGTCAACGGTAATCTCAGACGACGGTAGACCGACGCGGTTGAGATTTCCATCCCGGGATTGGCAATCACGAGCCATCGTGGCGCCAGCGCAGCCAGCTCGTCTACCCGCTCCCCTCGCCCCCTTACAAAGGCGGCCTCCCGACAAAAGAAGAGGGGCACATCGGAGCCCAACTCAGACCCAAGGCATGTCAGCTCTTCGCGAGGCCACCCAAGATCGTACAACAGGTTCAGCCCCCACAGGGTCGCCGCGGCGTTGCTTGATCCTCCGCCCATCCCTCCGGCAATCGGGATATGCTTCTCGATCCGAATGTTCACCCCACCGTGCGCGCCGCTATATCGCAGCAGCAGATCGGCCGCTCGGTGGCATAGATTATCGGGTCCGGACGGAACCTTCGGATCTCTGGCCCAGATTGTAATCCCGCTCGTGCGGCGTTCCAAGATGATGGTATCGCAGAGCTCGGTCAGCACTACGATCGAACAGATCTCATGGTACCCATCATCGCGCCGGCCAAGAACCTCCAGAAAGAGATTGATCTTGGAAGGAGAAGTCAGCGTGACCTGCTTCATGTCTCACGGAAACCTGAGTAATGGGACCACACCTGTGTCCAGGTTTACCACCTGTGCCCCTTGGGCCGGCTGCGGGATTCGAAACAGCTCACGAGACAACTCGGGATTCAAATGATACGACCGGTACGATACCTCCACCGCCACCTGCTTCACGGGCTCCTCCAGGAAGAGCGCGCGCAACCCGTTGGCCGCAGGAGCGTACCGAAATCTCAAGCGAAGTGATTGTCGATCGTACAACTCCCCCCTCAGAAGGCTCAGGTCGTCATCGGATAACCAGAGGCGCTGCGTCAAGGGCGATTCCTGTTGCCGTAGCAGGTACGCACGATCGTCATCCGGACCATACAGTTCTGTCTTCTCAATCTGAACAGCAAGGGGCGGTAATCCAAGAAGTAACCGGATCAAATGGGCCGGCGCCACGCGGAATCCTGTGATCGCGGCCACGTTATCAGGCGTCGCACGCCCTTCTACGAATAGATTCTGCAGCAGCGCATGCGCCATCAGCCGGCGTCCGTCGCTCACGATCACCGATGACGTCAACCCGCCCCAGCCGATGCTCTCCAGTCGAATCAGGTCGGGCCGCTCGATCGCGACCGCCTCTTGACGATACGCGTGCGTTCCCTCCTGTCGCACGGTAAGGTCAAGCACGGCTTGCAACCCTGTGACTGTGGTCTCGCGCTCCTGTACAGTACGAAGAATCTTCTGTGCAACCGCTTGCGAAGGACGCGGGAGGTCTTTTCCCTCCGGAACCAGATCATGCGTATAGGCGCACCCGCTCAGCGCTATGCCTGTCATGAGCGCCAAAAACCGCCGGGACGGACGACCACCGGTCATCCACCCCCCTGAGAGATCACGTCCCGAGCCTTTCTGAGCTTGCGTTGCACCGCCTCGTTGGCGCCGTCGATGGCAAGGGACCGTTCCCACTCCCTGATCGCCTCAGGGACCATCTGCTTTCTGAAGTACACATCCCCAAGGTGTTCAAAGATGGTGGGGTCCTCCTTCTTCGTGAGTTCCACGGCGCGCTTCAGTTCCACCAGGGCTTCATCCACCATTCCCTTCTTATAGTAGGCCCAGCCCAGACTGTCCACGAACGCCCCGTTATCGGGCTGCAATGCTAACGCCTGCTTGACCAAGGCAACCGACTCATCGAGCTTGATCCCTTCATCGGCGAACATGTAGCCCAGGTAGTTGTACGCATCGGCATTCTTCGGATCGACAACCAAAAGCCGGCGAAAGATCGTTTCGGCCTTGTCAATTTGACGACTTCGCTCAAAGGCCGAGCCGAGTTGATAGAGGTAGGCGGCATTGCTCGGTTCCAGGCCGAGCGCGCGCTCAAGTTGCGCGATGGCCTGAGCATAGCTTTTTTGCTGGAAATAGATCAGACCCAGTAGGTACGGAATAGTGCCCTCGTTCGGCTTGAGGGCCCCCGCCGTAGAGAGCAGGTCGCTGGCCTCGGCATAGCGTTCCTTCTGGCTGAGGATATACCCGCGATGGAACAGCGCGTCCGGATAGCGCGGACTGCTCTTGGGAATCTGCGTCAGCTCTTCGAGGGCCTCATCGGGGCGCTTATCATCCTCAAGGGTCAACCCCAGATAGTAACGGACCTCGTAGTTGCTCGGTTCCTGTTGGAGAATGTCCCGAAAAGCTCGAACGGCTTCGCCATACGCCCTCTTTTCATAATAAATGAACCCAATCCGCAGTTTGAATGAGCTGTTGTTCGGTTCTTGATCGAGCAACCGCCGATACTCGACAAGGGCGGCGTCCAAGTCCTTCTGTCTCAAGAGAAGCTGCGCCAAACGCTCCCGAAGCTCGCCGTTCCTGGGATCGTCATCAAGCGCGCGTTGATACGTCTCCCTGGCCTCGTCCAATCTCCCCTGCGCCTCCAGACTCATCCCGAGCGCCGCCAACGCGGGATCAAACTCTGAGTCGCGTTCCAGGATCTCCCGAAAGATCTGGCTTGCCTGCTCCGGCTGGCCCTCCTCCAGATAGAGACGACCCAGGTTATAGCGGATAACCAGCGAGCCCGGATCAACGTCCAGCGCTCTTCGGTATACAGCGATCGCCTCCTGCGCTTTCTTGGCCTCCGCATAGAGAGCCGCGAGTTGCAGGTACGTCTCGATCCGGTTGGGATTCAGGTCGACCGCCTCGCGGAGATATCGTTCAGCGGCCGAAAGGTTATGCAGGCTCTGATAGACAGCAGCCAAGAACAGGTGCGCTTGAAGGTTCTCCGGTTCGAGGGCAAGCGCATCCTCGCCCGCGTTGATCGCGCCCCGAAGGTCGCCCCGCTTCATATACAGGAAGGCCAGGTGATTGTGCATGACGACAGATTGAGGATCGATGCGCAGTGCCCCTTTCTGCCATGTGATCGCCGTCTGATAATCCCCTGTTTGCTCCGCCAGCAGACTCCTCATGAATTGGTAGTAGGCCTCAGTCTTGCCTGCTTCCCTCTCGGCTGCTTTAGTCGTAGACGCGACGGCAGCGACTGGCGCCCCACGCCGTATCGCAGGCTCAGGCCCAACCGTCTGCGCGACGACGCACCCTTGACCGAATACGGCCAGCCCCACCAATCCGCAGAGACAATGTCGGACCCGCCCTAACCTACTCGCATTCATCCAACTCCTCACGCACTCCTGCACAGGCCGGTGACTACGACCGCCCCGTCATTTTCGATCTGAGCCTAGCAGGTCCAAGGGTCGGAGTCAACGCCGAATGCCTCGGGCGGGATCGCTCTTGCACATAGCCGCCGATGATGGCCAGCAACGATTCCCGGCCCTCCTCAGACTTCGCCGAAAACGGAATAACCGCCTGAGGATCGCTCAAGCCTAAGGCATGGGCGACACCGCGGATCTGTGCGTCGCGGCCCGTCCGCCGAAGCTTATCGATCTTGGTGAGAACGGGGACCCAGTCGAGGGAAAGATGATCCAGCAACCGCTTCATCTGCAGGTCCTTCTCCGTGACCCCCTGTCGCGCATCAAGGAGCACGATGACAGCCCTGAGGTCGCGACCCGCATCCAGATATCCCTCGATCAGTGGTCCCCACGCCTGTCGAATCGAGTCAGGCGCCTTTGCGTAACCGTAGCCAGGAAGATCAACCAGATAGAAGTTCCGGTTGATCAGAAAAAAATTAAGAAGCTGCGTTCGGCCCGGCACGCCGCTGACGCGGGCAAGCCCACGGCGGCGCAGCAGACAGTTAATCAGCGAGGACTTGCCGACATTGGAGCGTCCCACGACCGCGATCTCCGCTCGTTGCTCACGCGGGAGTTGGGCGAGTAACGCTATACTTGTGACGAACTCGGCGGAGAGGATTTTCACAGCGTCAGTATAGCATAGCTTGCCTGATGTCGGTCCTTTGGTCTTGACCCACCCCTTCCGCCGTGCTAGTGATGAAGGCCCTTGGAACGAAGGCGTTGGTCGCATGTCATCGATGACGGAGGGTTCATGGCTCGGATTGCTGTGCTACCTGGAGATGGAGTGGGGCCGGAGATCGTCCTGGAGGCAACGAAGGTCCTGCAACACGTCGGCGCACTGTTCGGTATCCCTCTGACGTTCGAAGAAGGGATCGTCGGAGGAGCGGCCATCGACCGA
>JAGWRQ010000024.1 GCA_028869615.1 Candidatus Methylomirabilota bacterium
CCCTCGGCAGGCTGGGCGCTGGTCACCAGGATCGACTTTGGAGGGGAGCCGGGGGATGAGAAGAGCAGCGAGGTTCTCAGCGTCCGAAACGCCTCGGTGAGCGCGGAACGGAGGTCGCTGTGCGTGACTAACGCAAAGGCTGGCTTGCCGTTGGAAGCCCCGTTGTTGCCGTGTTGCGACCGGTTCCCGCGCGCCGGTCGAACGGCCGCCGAGGAGAGCGATGGAATGAGCGCCAGGCTCGGGATGCCGAGGGTTCGCTCCAGATCGTCCGGGCCCTTGACGGTATTGTCCAGGTAGTCAAAGAAGAAGGCCATGCCGATGGCGACAGTCAGTCCCAGGACGATGCCCAGCGCGATATTCCTGGTCTTGTTCGGGCTGAACGGGACCATCGGGGTCTCGGCAGCGTCTACGACCTGGATATTACTCGCTGCAAGCCCCTGGGAGATACCCGCCTGCTTTTGGCGCTCAAGAATGCCGCTATACAGTTGACGATTGGTATCGACATCACGCTTTAAGAGATCGTACTGGATGAAGTCCTGATTCAACTTGACGGCAAGACGCTTCTGCTCGTCCACGGCCGTCTGCAGCATTTTTTCCTTCCTGATCGCTGCCTCATACTCTTGCTTGATGGCATCGACGATCCGGCGAATCTCCGTGTCCAGCCGACGCTTGATCTGGGTAATCCCTTCGCGCATCCGGACCATCTTGGGGTAGCTGGGTTTATAGGTCTCGTTCAGACGTTGGTACTCGGAGTCCAGTTTGTAGTACTCGGTCTTCAGGCTGGAAATCATGGAGTTTTCCAGGACAGCCGGGATCGAATCGAACCGCATCCCCAGGCTCTGACGGTACAGCGCCTCCCTGGCGATCCGCTCCCCTTGGGCCTTTGTCAACGTCTCGCTCAAATCGACCAGTTTTGTCGTGACGATATCTTTCTTTTCCCCGATGGTCAGGATCTCCTTCTGTTTGGCGAATTCATGGAGTTTGGCTTCCGATTGTTCGAGCTTGTCTCGCACATCCTGAAGCTGCTTCAAAAGCCACTCCTCGGCCTGTGAGGCAGCGCTGTATTTCATGTCGAGCGTGTGATCGATGAAGGCCTTGGCCCAGGTATTGGCCAGGAGAGAGGAGAGAGCAGGGGAGGGGGTGGTGAAGGAAATTTTCACCAGGTTCGTTGTCCGGACCGGTTCCACCGTCAGCATGTCCAGCAGCGCGTCAACCTTGCGGGCGCTTACCTGCTCCTCAGTGAGACCTGTGCCTGACTCTGATCGTGGAGCGGTCTCGATCGCCTCCGAGGGTTTCGAGGAACGGGACGCGAAAAGATCAGTGATCCAGGCAAGCCGGATGCCTGTCGCGCCGGCAGAATCGGACACCGCCGGGCCCAGCGCGATCGGCTGACCGCTCGCCTTGAGCGTTTCGATCACCCGCTTTGCCAAGCTGCGACTTTGCAGTAGTTTCTGCTGGGTGCCCTTGAATTCGAGATCTTGGTTCTGGTGTCCAGGGGACCCGATCTCTTGGAAGGAAAGGATCTGAGGCCGTTCATAATCGATCTTGAGACTGGCAGTGGCTCGATAGGTAGGGGTGAGACTGAAGGTATAGATCGTGGCGGTGGTCACGATCATGGCGAAGAAGGTGAGGACGATCCAGCGGTGCTTCAGGATGATCCGCCAGTAATCGCGGAGGTGCGTCTCTTGGTCTTGCTGGAGGTAATAGCGCTGGAGCAGGAGGTCGCGTGGAGTAGGCGGACCGCTCTCCGCTTTGACTAAGGCATCCATGTGGTAATGCCACCTCCTTTGCTGTGCATCGGCGCGGACCGCTTCTTTTGCATTGTAGCAGGGTGGCGCTTAGAAGGCAGCTCCGGCCGATAATCCAACGCGGATAACCGCCTTGAAGAAGTCGATGGCGCCATAGAGCGCAGCCTTGGGACCGCTGGTGCCCACGAAGACCACATCGTTTTTCTGAATGATGAGTCCCGGCCTCTCTTCCTGCTTCACCTGGTTGACGTTGATCCTGAATACCTCGTTGTTGGACCCGCTCACCCGTAACACTTCAATATCGGTCAGATCGGCGTCCTCTTTCAACCCCTCACCGAAATAGATGGCTTGGTCGACGGTGAGTTTTCCTTTGATGGGATAGGACCCGGGCTTCTTGACGGCGCCCCCGAGCAGGAAATCTCCGGACTTCGGCACGCTGATGACGTCTCCAGCGCTTACCTTCACATTCATAGAAGGGTCGAGACCTGCCAGCAGTTGCTCCAGGTCGATCTTGAGGAGCGCTCCTGAGTTCGATGGACCCGTTTCTGCGCCGGCGCTTTTGCGCAGGATATAGACAACCTGATCCGCATCCTTACTGAGCCCTCCGGCTAGGGCCAGCATATCGATAAGCGTTCGCCGTTCGCTCACCTCGTAGACACCGGGCTTATTGACTTCCCCCAGGACGGCGACGCGCTGGCTCTTGTACTCCTCGATAAAGACGCTCACCTGGGGATCGTAGAGATACTTTTCGCCGAGGAGATCGGCGAGTGCACCCTCAAGCCGGTGTGCGGTGAGCCCCCGGACCTTGATCGTGCCCACCAATGGGAGTCTGATGAATCCCTCTATCCCCACCCGCACCTTCACCTTGTCCAACTCGCTCACATCAAGCACTGAGACGACAAGAAGGTCCCCGGCCCCTATCACGTAATCTCCACCAAATCCATCCTCTTGTTGTTGTACGGTGGTGTTAATGATCTTGCTATTCAGGGCGACGCTGCCCACCTGTTCAGAGGATTTTGAGACGGACGCCATGGCGAGAAGGGTTTCTCTTGAGGGTCCGGTCGATGCGCAGCCGGCGGCCAGGATACCCAAGCCGATACAGAGCATGTAGCCTTGCTTCATCACAGGCGCGTCTCTCACCTTCGTGAAGGGACAGGTGTGAGTTTTGGCTCCGGCTGACTAGGGAGTAGAAGAGCTTGACGAGAAGTTCATGCCAAGTCCTACCCCTAATCCAACCGCGGCCAGGCCTACGGCAAGTCCCACAGCCGTCTCCGTCCCGATGCCTGTCCCGGTTTCCACAATCGGCGCCTCTTCGACTGCAGCGTCGACGGTATCGGTCACAGAACCCGCTCCGGCGGCTGCTTCATCCGGGAGCGCCTGTGCGAGCATGACACCAAAACCAGGCTCGGGCGCGCCTACCAGAGGGATGTAGACGCTTTGACCGGCCTTCACGATATGAAGACCCGGATCATTCGCCGACTTGGCGAGCATCTCGCCCTGTTGAAGTCCGATGCGGGAGCCCCCTTGCTTGTTTACGGTAATCTCTCCCACGGGGTCCGCAGCGGACAACGTGGACGCCTTCGCTTTCAGAGCAGTGGGACGATCACCCATGTTGCCGTTCTCGGTCTGATAGCGGACGGTTGGGGTCACGAACGTCGCGCGGGATGAGGTAGACACCCTGAAGAGGACCTTGCCGACGGCAATTTTCACGACGGGCGCCGTCCGTGATCCAGACAGGCCGACCAGTGTTCGCGGCTGAAGTTCAAACTGGGTGCCGTCTTTCAGGAGCACCGATGCTGTTCCCTGTCCGGTCCGTATCATGGTTCCTTCATATATCGGGTTGGACGAGGCCGGTAGCGTGGCCCACTGCGTGCCGTCTATGGCCATCTGGGCTCCTTTTGCCCCGGTCGCCAACCCCAGTGGCGGTTCTGCAGCCTGCGCAGTGGGTGGTACGATCGCAGCCATAGACCAGACCAGGAAACTGGCAAGAGTTGTGTACGTGCAGCGGGTCAGGAAGAGACGATCATGGCACGTGATATGCATTATCCGTCCTCCTTTTTAAGGTGAGTCAACCTACGCGGGGCATATGCATGAACTGTCGCATCGCGCGTCCACGTGGCGTATCTAAGGAGTGTCGCAATAAATCCCCATGCGTATGCAGAATCCCCTACATGAGGGATCATATAAACCTCTGCAAACTAAATGTCAAGCAGATTATTTTACTCTATATTTTATAATGAACAATAAATAAGGTCATGTATTAATAACATATGCTCATTAATAGCTGTATTTACTGATGTTAGTGTGTGATATCTTTTCATATGCTGTGGAATCACTGTGATGATCCGCAGCGGCGCGCCTGTGGTGTCGCTCTCGATTGTTATCGATCGCATCATGCGCCAGCGCCGACTTCTGGAAGCGTATTGAGGTCGGCCGGTGGGGACGGTGCGCTGATTGACTTGCTGAGTGAAATGCGTGCAATTGGGCGCGCAATTTGTATTGACAGAGGCGTGGGGGCTTACTAGAGTAGACGCAAAAGCTATCAGCGGCGGATGGCCGATGGAGGCTGGTTTACGGTTTCTATTCGATGAGGGACCGACTGCTTAATAAAGCTCAAGAGACGATCGACCGGCATCGGATGCTGGCAGCGGGAGAGACGATCGTCCTCGCCGTCTCGGGCGGCGTGGATTCGATGGTCATGCTCCACCTGCTGCTCTGCCTTCGCACCCGCTATCACACCTCACTCCATGTCGCCCACCTGAACCACGACCTCCGCGGGACGGAGTCGGCCGAGGCGGCCGACTTTGTGCGTCGCCAATGCGAGGTGTATCAGATTCCTGTAACCATTATGAGGGCCGACGGGAGGGCGTTGCGGGACCGGGAATCGGGCTCGCTTCAGGCCGCCGCCCGGGATCTCCGTTACCGATTTCTCGAACAGGTGGCGGACGAGCAGGGAGCCGATAGAATCGCCTTGGGTCATCACCGTGACGATCAGGCCGAGACGGTCCTGATGAACCTGCTCCGGGGGTCCGGAGTCGGGGGGCTTGGAGGGATCCCGCCCGTCAGAGGCCGGATCATCCGCCCGTTGATCGACTGCTCACGGGAGGAGATTGAGAAATATGCGCGGAAGGAGGGGATCCCGTACGTTGAGGACTCCTCGAATCAGAGCCTCTCGTACAGTCGGAACCGGATTCGGCTGGAACTCCTGCCGGAGCTGGCGAAGCGGTATAATCCGCGCGTCGTCCATGCCCTGGCGAATGCAGCCACGATCCTTGAAACTGAGGATGCACTGTTGGACGGGATGGCCGACAAAGAGCTGTGTGCTGTCCTGATCTCGCGATCGCGTGACACGTTGATGCTGTCCATTCCCCGCACGGTCACCTTTCCCAGCGCCCTGCGGTGGCGCATCATCCGGCGAGCCGCCGAAGAGCTGCGAGCGGGCCATCCGGGATTGACCTTCCAACAGACGTTGGCCATTGATCGACTGTTGATGACAAAGGACGCGAAGGGCGCCATTCACGCGCCGGGTAGGTTGCGCGTACGGAGAGTAGGCGACGGCATCGTCCTTGCGGTGGGCGAGGGACCGGTGAGAGGTCGCATTGTACCGTGCCCCCTCGTCGTTCCGGGTGTCACAGTCATTCCGGGATCGTCATTCAGCCTTCGAAGCGAGCTGCTGGAAAGGCGGGCGATGGACGAACTCGCTCCGGATGCCTGGACCGCTCTCCTGGATGCCGACCGCACCGGATTACAATTGCACGTGAGGGGATGGGAGGGCGGTGACCGATTCGTCCCCCTCGGGATGAGTGGCCGGAAAAAGCTCCAAGACTTCTTTGTGGACGCAAAGGTGCCGCGCGATCAACGCGGAAGCGTCCCGCTGGTGGTGTCAGATGGTCGGATCGCATGGGTTGTGGGCTTTCGAGTGGACGAACGGTTTAAGGTGGCCGATTCGACGCGGCGCGTCCTTCGGGTGCGCGCAGCCACTACGGGTATTTTGCGTTGAAAACGCACAAGCTTTTTGTTATAAATAGTTACAATACCAAGGGTCATATGCATTGACTTGCTGGGTGAGGGAAAGCGTGTGGCTGGAGGAGGTAAAAGGTTGAATCCGTTTTTTAAGAATCTGGCGCTGTGGCTTGTTGTCGGATTGATCATGGTGCTGGTTTTCAATATGTTCAGCCAGAACCAGCCACAGGAAAAGGAGATGATCTTCAGCGACTTTATGGCCAAAGTCACCAAGGGTGAGGTTGCGGAGGTCATCGTCAAGGGCGCGGATATTAAGGGCAAGCTCACCAGCGGCGAAATCTTCCGGACATATGCCGCTGACGACAAGGATATGATTTCGGAGTTGCGGCAGAAAGGGGTTCGGATCATTGCGAGACCGGTTGACGGCAATCCCTGGTATGTCAACATGCTGCTCTCATGGCTTCCAATGCTGCTGTTTATCGGAGTATGGGTCTTCTTCATGCGGCAGATGCAGGGTGGAGGCGTGAAGGCCCTCTCGTTTGGTAAGAGTCGGGCGCGCCTGTTGTCCGACAAGCAAAATAAGGTGACCTTTGCCGATGTCGCGGGCGCGGACGAGGCCAAAGAGGAGTTACGGGAGATCATTGAGTTTCTGAAGGACCCGCCGAAGTTTCAGAAGCTGGGCGGAAGGATCCCCAAGGGTGTCTTACTCATGGGTCCCCCTGGTACGGGTAAAACGCTGCTGGCGCGGGCCATCGCAGGCGAGGCCAATGCCCCATTTTTCAGCATCTCAGGTTCTGACTTCGTAGAGATGTTCGTCGGCGTCGGCGCCTCGCGTGTGCGGGATCTGTTTGACCAGGGCAAGAAGCATGCCCCTTGTATCATCTTTATGGACGAGATCGACGCCGTAGGCAGGCATCGGGGCGCAGGTCTCGGTGGCGGTCACGACGAGCGGGAGCAGACCTTGAATCAGCTCTTGGTCGAGATGGACGGCTTCGAGTCGAACGACGGGGTCATCTTGGTCGCAGCGACCAATCGCCCCGATGTCCTGGATCCGGCGCTGCTCCGGCCCGGACGGTTCGATCGCCAGGTTGTGGTGGCGAGACCCGACCTCAAGGGTCGCGAAGGCATCCTGCGCGTCCATACGAAAAAGATTCCGATTGACGCCGACGTTGACCTGACACTCCTGGCGCGCGGGACGCCCGGCTTTTCCGGGGCTGATTTGGCCAACCTCGTCAACGAGGCAGCCCTGTTGGCTGCCCGGCAAAACAAGAAGACCGTGTGTATGGTGGACTTCGAGAACGCCAAAGACAAAGTACTCATGGGTGTAGAGCGAAAGAGTATCGTCATCAGCGAGCAGGAGCGCACGGTGACCGCCTATCATGAGGCCGGACATACCCTGGTGGCGAAGGTCCTCCCCGGAACCGATCCGATTCACAAGGTGACGATTATTCCGCGAGGCAGAGCGCTCGGCATGACCCAACAGTTGCCCATCGACGAGAAGCATAACTACGCCAAGGAGTACCTCCTCAACGAGATCGCCATCATGATGGGCGGACGTGTTGCGGAGGAGTTGGTCATCGGTCAGATTACGACCGGGGCAGGGAACGACATCGAGCGGGCAACTGATCTGGCCCGGAAGATGGTGTGCGAGTGGGGCATGAGCGAGAGGCTTGGCCCTCTCACATTCGGCAAGCGCGAAGAGATGATTTTTTTGGGCCGGGAGATCGCCCAGCATCAGGATTATAGCGAACATACGGCGGTAGAGATCGATCAAGAGGTCAAACAGATCGTCATGGCGAACTACGAAAAGGCCAAGGCGCTGATTATCGAGCGAATCGGTATCCTGCATGCCTTGGCCAAGGCCCTGCTGGAAACCGAGGTGCTCGACGGCTTTCAGATCGATGCTATCGTGAACGGAGCTTCCGCCCCGGCCCAGGCGCGCGTCTAAGACGTCGCTCTCCGGCCCTTGACGGGGGCCGTAGGCGAGAACGCCTGAGATGCTTGTTCCCGCAGCCTCACCCACCTTCTGTGCCGGTTTTTGGTTTGCACCACAGACTCAAGAGACTCAATGACTCAACAGACCCAGGTGAGCCAGATTGTGAGTGATGACAGATCTACCAGCTTCCGCTGCAGGGATCACCGGCTGGATGTTCAGGAAAAGACCTGGATTGTAGGGGTGTTGAACATCACCCCGGATTCTTTTTCAGACGGCGGTCGCTTTCTGGATCCCGGGGCGGCCGGCGATCAGGCCATGCGGATGGTGGAGGAGGGAGCCGACATCCTGGAGTTTGGCGGTGAATCAACCCGTCCGGGCGCCGTCCCCGTTCCTGCGGATGAGGAGCTTCGTCGGATCCTTCCGGTGCTGCGTGAGCTACGACCCAAGCTTGTCATTCCGGTGGCGGTGGACACCTACAAACCGGAGGTGGCGAGGGCGGTCTTGGAGGAGGGGGCGGATATCATTAACGACGTCTATGGCGTTCGAGGCGAGGGGCGTCTGGCAGCGGTGGTGGCTGAGAAGCGCGCCGGCCTGGTCATCATGCACATGAAAGGGACCCCTCAGGATATGCAGATCGAACCGCGCTACGACGATGTTGTGAGCGAGGTCTCAGCCTTCCTGGCAGATCGCGTCGCCCTTGCGGAACGCATGGGCGTTGACCCGCAGTCGATCATTGTGGATCCCGGGCTGGGCTTCGGGAAGCGGTCGCGAGATAATCTCGCCCTGTTGCGACATCTGGAGGAATTTCATCGTCTCGGCAAGCCGATCATGGTCGGTCCATCGCGCAAGTCGCTGGTCGGGGACGTGCTGAATCTGCCGGTTGAGCAGCGCCAACACGGCACGGCGGCCTGCATCGCGGCGGCGGTGTGGCAGGGCGCGGCCTTTGTCCGGGTCCACGAGGTCCGGCCCTGTGCGCATCTGGTCAGGATGCTGGACGCCATCAGGAGGGCCTAACGACGATGTGGTCCACGATTGTCCAGTTCGGGTGGATTGACGCCGTGGATGTGCTGATCGTGGCGTTTGTGGCCTATCAGCTTCTCCTGATGTTCAAAGGGACGCGGGCGCTGCAAATGATCTTAGGCCTCGCGCTTGTCTACCTTGCGTCACGCATCGCTCTCAAAGGTGGTCTGCTGACCGTGAACTGGGTCCTGCAGAACTCACTGGGTGTCTGGTTCCTCATGATCATCATTCTTTTTCAGCCGGAGCTTCGGCGGGCCCTGGCCACCTTCGGTCTTCGATCCCGTCTGCTGCGCGCCTTTGCCAAGCGCGAAGAGGCGTACATGATTGATGAGATTGTCCGGTCTGCAGCCTCCTTGGCCGCGAAAAAGATCGGCGCGATTATTGCCCTGGAGCGCGAGACAAAGCTCTCCGACTACGTCGATTCCGGCGTGTCTCTCGACGCACGCGTATCGAGGCGGTTATTGGAATCGATCTTTTGTCCTGGTTCGCCGCTCCACGATGGGGCGGTCGTGATCCAGGGCGGGCGTGTGGCTGCCGCCTCCTGCTTGCTGCCTTTAACGCTGACCAGCGACGTCGGCGAGGAGCTCGGGACGCGCCATCGCGCAGCCATAGGACTGACGGAGGAAACAGATGCGATCGTCATCGTCGTCTCGGAGGAAATGGGCAGCGTGTCTCTGGTTCAGGCAGGCGCCATCAGTAAGGGTCTTGATGCTCAACGGCTGCGGCGTCAACTCGGAGAGCTCTTGGGACCGCCTCGTAGCGGCGGCTCCGGGGCGAAGCCCGGAGAAGTGACAGCACCATCAGCGATCAGCAGTTAGGCGCCTGGTTGTGGGGGCTGCTTGCTGCGATGAGGAACATGGCTAGAGGACTCTTTGACAATCTCGGTCTCAAGCTCGCCTCTTTGGGCCTCGCTTTTGCCCTCTGGGTGGTAGTGATAGGGGAGCAGAGGGATGAGCGCACGTTGAATGCCCCGCTTTCGCTTGCGCGGCTTCCGAAAAATATGACCCTCCTCAATGGTCCTGGAGACTTTGTGACGGTCGCGGTGCGTGGTCCGAAAAGTCTGATCTCGGGCCTCTCGCCCAACGAGGTAGACGTCAATCTCGATCTCTCGACCCTGCAAGAAGGAGAGAATCTTGTGGCTGTGAAAGCCGACCGGGTTGACGTCCCTCGTGGAGTCGAGGTCGTCCAGGTCTCGCCGAAGTGGGTTCGTCTGGTCCTGGAATCGGTAGCGGAGCGGGTAGTGCGGGTCGCAGCTCGCGTGGAAGGGAATCCGGCTGCCGGGTATTTTCTCAAGCGGGTCTCGGCGCACCCTGATCGTGTCCGGTTGGTGGGACCGAGAAGCGAGGTGAATCGTCTGGAAAAGGTCTATACCTCGGCGATCAATATTGAAGGGCGGTCACATGACTTTGGCGCCTTGACCTCTCTTGAATCTGTGGGGAAGTCGATCAAAGTGGAAGGGCCGGCTCTCGTCCAGGTCTCAGTTGAGATCAGGATGAATCCCAGACCCTCATCGTCGTAAGGCGACCGCAGAGGCGGGGCGCATCAAGGAGAAAGGAGCGGCTCGTGCGAAAGCTATTCGGCACCGACGGGATTCGTGGTGTAGCCAACAAAGAGCCGATGACCCCGGAGACCATGGTGAAAGTGGGTCGTGCGGCTGCCCATCTTCTGAAGGGCTCGACCGAACGGCCCGCGATCGTGATCGGGAAGGACACGCGCCTGACCGGCTATATGCTGGAGACGGCGCTGACCGCCGGCATCACCTCGATGGGCGTAGACGTGCTGTTGGTTGGTCCGCTCCCGACGCCGGGAATCGCCTTTATCACCCGAAGCCTTCGAGCCGACGCCGGGGTGGTGATCTCGGCCTCTCATAACTCGTACGAGGACAACGGTATCAAGTTCTTTTCGCGCGATGGCCTGAAGCTTCCGGATGCGATGGAGCAGCGGATCGAGGAACTGATCGGCAATGGAGAGATCGACGGGATCAGGTCGGCCCCAAGTGAGATCGGCAAAGCCTACCGTATCGGCGATGCGGTCGGCCGCTATATCGAATTTGTGAAAAATACCCTCCTCAAGGGCACGACGCTGAAGGGGATGCGAGTGGTGGTCGATTGCGCCAACGGCGCAGCCTATAAGGTGTCGCCGGCAGTTCTCAAGGAGTTGAACGCCGAGGTCGTGTCGCTGAACGTCCAGCCCGACGGCACCAATATCAATAAAGGGTGCGGCTCGTTGCATCCCGAAGGGCTACGGCGGGCTGTCGTGAAACACAAAGCACATCTCGGGTTTGCCCACGACGGGGATGCGGACCGGGTCCTCTTTGTGGATGAGCGGGGTGAGCTGGTGGACGGCGATCATATTCTCGCCCTCTGTGCCCTCGACCTGAAGCGAGAAGGCCGTCTGCGCGAAGATACGATTGTCGCCACCGTGATGAGCAACATCGGTTTGGATCTCGCGATGCAGGAGGCGGGCATCAAGGTCATTCGAACCGCGGTAGGCGATCGGTATGTGTTGGAGGAGATGTTGGCGAAGCGATACATGCTGGGGGGCGAGCAGTCCGGGCATATCGTCTTCCTGGAACACCATACTACCGGCGACGGGATCGTGACCGCCCTGCAGGTGCTGGCAACCGTACAGAGGTGCGGGAAGCCGCTTTCGGAGCTCAAAGCCTGCATGACCTCATACCCTCAGGTATTGATCAACACGCCCATCCGACGCAGAGCGGCCATTGAGGAGCTGCCGCGGGTGCAGGAGATCATTCGATCGGCGGAGGCGGGTATAGGAGGCAAGGGACGGATCCTGGTTCGCTTGTCCGGCACGGAGCCGGTGGCCCGTGTGATGGTGGAAGGCGAGGAGCCGGCGAAAATCGAGCGACTGGCCAGAGAGATTGCGCTGGCGATCGAGAAGGAGTTGGGCTGAAGGCGAGTTCACCGTTCAAGGTGCAACGTTCAACGTTCAAGGTTTACGGCGTAAGGTGCGACAGATGATCGGGCTCTGTGTGAACGTCGATCATATCGCGACAATCAGGCAGGCAAGACGGGGTGAGGAGCCTGACCCGGTGCAGGCGGCGCTGCTTGCCGAGCTGGCCGGCGCGTCCGGAATTACCGTGCACCTGCGCGAGGACCGGCGACATATTCAGGATCGGGATGTCGAACTCCTCCGACGGTTGGTCAAGACGAAGCTAAACCTGGAGATGGCCGTTACGGAAGAGATGCTCCAGATCGCTTTGGTGCTCAAGCCGGAGATGACGACGCTCGTCCCGGAGCGGCGTGAGGAACTGACTACTGAAGGAGGACTGGACGTTCACGGACACGTCGATGAAGTGGATCGGGCTGTGCGCCGTCTGCGAGAGGGCGGCATCGCGGTCAGCCTTTTCATCGATCCGGACCACGATCAGGTATCGGCGGCTGCGCGCGCTCGCGCCGACTTCGTCGAGTTGCATACCGGATCGTATGCGGAGGCAAGGGGTCGCAAGGCCCAGGAGGCCCAGTTGACCCGCCTCATTCAGGCGGCGAGAGCGGGAAGGGAGTTGGGCCTTGGGGTCAATGCCGGGCATGGCCTGGACTATCGGAATGTCGGGCCGATAGCGGCGATTCCGGAGGTAGAGGAGTTGAGCATCGGGCACAGCATTATCGCTAGAGCCGTGCTTGTGGGTCTGGAGCAGGCGGTCCGCGAGATGCTGGCAGCGATAGGCACAGCCGGTACGGTATGCGACCCTCGACACTCGTCGTGCGAGGAACGGCGATGGTGATCGGGATCGGGATCGACTGTGTTCAGATCGATCGATTTGAGCAGGCTGTCGCGCGTCACGGCGCCCGCCTGCTGGATCGCCTCTTCACGACGGGGGAGCAGGCGTGTCTGGGAAGCTACCGGTCGCCCGGACGGCACCTCGCGGCCCGCTTCGCGGCCAAGGAAGCGACCTTCAAGGCGCTTCGTACCGGGTGGGGGCAGGGGGTGGTGTGGCAGGATGTGGAGATCGTGGGCGGCGGGCGTGAGCCGTCCAGTCTGGTCCTTTCAGGCCGCGCCCGGGACGTTGCCGCCGGCCTTGGGATCGCGCAGATGCTGGTCAGTCTCACGCACGATGGCGACTACGCGATGGCCTGTGTCGTGGCTACCGATGGCAGATAGCGAGTGCGCAACGAGGAGGAGACGATGGCCGTGGGTGTTGTGACGGCGAGTCAGATGCGGGAGTTGGATCGACGGGCGACAGAGGAGTACGGCATTCCATCGCTGCTGTTGATGGAGAACGCGGGACTTCAGGCGGTCCTGGAGCTGGAGCGCGCGTTCCCGCGCCTGACGCAACGCCGCGTCGTCATTGTCTGCGGCAAGGGCAACAACGGCGGAGATGGTTTCGTCGTAGCCCGCCACCTGTTCGACCGAGGTATCGCGGTCGAGGTGTTTCTGCTGGCTCGGCAGGCGGAAATCAAGGGAGACGCCAGGACGAATCTGGAGATCATTCGAAGAGTAGGCGTGCCGCTCCATGAGGTGACGACCAACCGGGAGCTCGAGACGATCCGGGAGCCGATCGAACGAGCCGACGTCGTCGTGGATGCCATCCTGGGAACCGGGACGACCGGCCCCGCGAAAGGTCTCTTTGGTGAAGCCATCGAGTTGCTCAACCGGTCCGGCAGGCCGATCGTGGCCCTCGACATCCCATCCGGTCTCAATAGTGATGAAGGGGTCATCTACGGACCGAGCATCAACGCGATGCTCACCGTCACCTTCGGCCTGCCGAAGCGGGGTCTGATCCTCTATCCGGCGGCCTCGTGCGCCGGTCGGGTCGTAACGGTGGACATTGGCCTGCCAAGGCAATTGCTCACCGACCCGCTTCTCGATGTCTCGCTGGTACAGGCCGAGGACCTGGTGGGTACGCTCCCGCCACGCGATCCGAATGCCCATAAAGGGACCTATGGTCACGTCCTGGTCCTGGCCGGCTCGCCCGGCAAGACCGGGGCAGCGGCGATGTGCGCGCTCTCGGCGCTTCGAATGGGCGCAGGATTGGTGACGCTGGCGTTGCCGGAAAGCCTGAACGACGCCATGGAGGCGAAGCTCACGGAGGTCATGACCGAACCGCTCCCTGAGACCGGGGAGCGCACGGTCTCCTTCGCCGCCCTGGAGAGAATCCTGGAGTTGATGAAGGGCAAACGAGCGGTCGCGATCGGTCCCGGCCTGTCGATCCATCCCGAGACCGCTGAGCTGGTCCGGGCCGTCGTGAATACCGCTCAGGCGCAGATCGTCGTGGATGCCGATGGGATCAATGCCCTCGGACCGAACCTGGAAATGCTGCGCAATGTCCCGCTTCCGCCGGTCCTCACCCCCCATCCTGGAGAGCTTGCCCGTTTGCTCGGCATCGATCGGGATGAGGTCGTCCGGAACCGGATTCCGATCGCGCAAAAGGTCGCGACGAGTTTCGGCGTCCACCTGGTATTGAAGGGCGCCCGCACCCTGATTGCGAATCCGGAGGGTCGGGTGGCGATCAACATGACGGGGAACGCGGGGATGGCCACGGGCGGGACCGGTGACGTACTGACCGGTCTGATCGCCGGCCTCCTCGCCCAGAGCGTGAACGCCGGCCTGGCAGCCAAGGCCGCGGTCTACCTGCACGGCCTGGCCGGAGATCTTGCGGCCGAGGCGGTTGGCCAGGAGGCGATGGTGGCCTCCGATCTGATGGCGCAGGTCCCGGAGGCCATTCGACAACTGAAGGCCCATATGATGCCGGCGGGCAGTTGAAAGGTTGAGGATGGGTGCATCGCTCACGTCGGTAACCGTGTATCACTCCGCCTCACCAGAGCAGACGCGCGCGCTGGGGGAGGCGGTAGGCAGACTCGCGGGTACAGGCGACGTGATTGCCCTCATCGGCGAGCTTGGAACGGGCAAAACCCTCTTCGTCGGGGGATTGGCGTGCGGGCTTGGCGTCGACCCGGCGACGTACGTGAGCAGCCCGACCTTCACCATCATGCACCGATACCGTGGCCGTCTTCCCCTGTACCATATCGACCTGTATCGTATCGAGACCCCGGAGGCCTTTGCCGGCTTGGGGCTGGATGAGTATCTGCAGGGGGATGGAGTGGCGGCGATCGAGTGGGCTGAGCATGGATGGGGGATGCTCCCGAAAGAGATGCTGACGTTCAGACTTCGGCATACCGGGTCGGATACGCGCGCGATCGAGATCGTTCCGGTCGGCGATCGATACGTAAGGTTGGTCCGTGAGCTGATGTGCGATGTGCCGTTGGCGTGATGAATCGCCGTCAGGTGGTGGCCTGGACCCTATACGATTTTGCGAACTCATCCTTTGCCGCGGTCATCGCGGCGACCATCTATGCGACCTACTATGCCCAGGTGGTTGTCGGCAACGTCCATGGAGAGGGTGATCTGTGGTGGGGACGACTGATCTCCACTTCCATGGCCATTGTGGCGCTGACCTCCCCCATCCTGGGGGGTGTGGCTGACCGGGCCGGGATCCGCAAGCGCCTCTTCTTTGCCGCCACCTACCTGAGCGTCGGCGCCACGGCCTTGATGGCGACTGTGGAGCAGGGGATGGTGCGCCGGGGATTTGTATTGGGTGTCCTCGGCATGGTGGGATTTGAAGGGGCGCTGGTCTTCTATAACGCCTATCTTCCGGACATCGCCTCTCGACAGTGGCAGGGACGCGTCTCGGCCTACGGCTTTGGGGTCGGCTACGCCGGCTCAATCGTGGCCCTTCTCGTTGCTCTCCCATTCGTGAGGGTGGGCGCCCTTGGCTGGTGCTTCCTGTCCGCGGCGGCGCTCTTCGGGCTGTTCGCTCTCCCATCCTTCCTGGTCCTTCCGGAGGATCGGCCCGGCCAGGTCGGGGTGATTGAGGCGATCTGCGAGAGTATTCTGGGCACAGCGCGGACGGTCAGGGACGTGCTCACGTTCCGTGAGCTCCGACGGTTCCTCGGAGCGTATCTGTTGTACGAGGATGGCGTGAACACGGTGATCTTCTTCTCCTCCATCTTCGCGGCCAGGACGCTTGGCTTTGGGATGGCGCAGTTGATCGGCCTATACGTCCTCGTTCAGATCACGGCATTGGTTGGGGCCTTTCTGTGGGGAAAGCCCACTGATTGCCTTGGCCCGAAGTTCGTCGTGGTGTGCATGTTGGTTCTCTGGATCGGTGTAGTGGTTGCCGCCTACTTCGTCGAAGCGCAACGCCAGTTCTACTTCCTTGCCGCCGTCGCCGGGTCCGGTCTCGGCGCTATTCAAGCCGCAAGCCGAACCTTCATGGCCACCCTGATTCCGAAGGGGCGAGAGGGAGAGTTCTTCGGCTGTTACGCCATCTGCGGGAAGACGGCCTCCATCCTTGGACCTCTCGTCTTCGGTGCGGTTTCTTATATCCTGGCAGGTAACCAGCGCGCGGCGATTCTTACCGTCGGTGTATTTTTCGTCATGGGTCTCATCCTGTTGTTGCGTGTGCAGGCCGGGGGACCGACCGGTCAGGCTGGAGAGATAATCGTTGGTACCACGTGCACCAGGGCGTGATTGTGTTGAGACCCTTGCCGGATCGAACCGTCTGTAGTATCGTCAAGTTGCCATGCTGGTGATGGGGATAGACACGTCGACAATGCAAGGAGGAGTGGCCCTTTTATCAGGGCAGGGAGTGGTCTGCGAATATACGCTGAATGTCAAGGCGACCTACAGCGAGCGACTGCTGCCGTTGATTGATCGAGCCTTGCAGGATGCCGGGATCACGCTGGGCCAAGTCGAAGGTCTCGCCGTGGCTGTTGGGCCAGGCTCCTTCACAGGCTTACGAATCGGCCTGAGCACCGCCAAAGGCCTGGCCGTTGCAGGGGGTCAACCGCTTGTCGGCGTATCGACCCTTGAAGCAATGGCGTGGACGCTCCCGTTCTGTGCTCACCCGATCTGTCCCATCCTTGATGCCAGGAAGGGTGAAATCTACTGCGCCCTGTTTCGCCACGAGGGGGATCGGCTGATCCGCCTGATGGACGATGCGGCCGTCGCACCGGATAGGCTGTTGAGCTACATCCAACAGCCAACCGTGTTCCTGGGCGATGGGTTAGCGGTCTACGAAGGCCTGCTGCGATCCGAACTGAAGGAGTTGGCGCTCTT
>JAGWRQ010000209.1 GCA_028869615.1 Candidatus Methylomirabilota bacterium
TTGTTTCTGATAGCGAAAGGGATGGCTCAATGGGACGGGGATCCGGATCGACAGCTCCGACCGTGGCCCTCATCGCGGCTATCTGCCTGTTGTGGGTCTATCCGTTTTGTCTTTTCCACCAGGTCAGTACGGCTACCTATCAGCGCGTTACCTCGTCTGACTTCGACCATGGCTCATCCATTCCCGCCCTCTGCGATGCCCACTTGTTTCATGCAGTAGTAACCGGCCAAGAGGCTGGCGCTGACGTAAAGAATGGTCTCAGCAGCCGAATCTCGCCTCCGTCAACAACCCTCTGTGAACGGTTCTGGGTCATCAGGCACCATGAACTAAGTGGCGCCTTGCTGTCCGGTCTCCCATCCGCCTCGCCTTCCTCTTCTAACAAGCTGCATATGCTATACGCGGTCTACCAGATTTAATTGCTCCGTACGTCTGATCTCTCACAGGCATCTCATCGTCCGCATAGATGGCTTGTTGCTCGTGTGGGATGACCCGGTGAGGGGATCGGCCTTCCAAGTCTCTTCATTTCATTGTGAGCGAGTAGTCTATGGTGCAAGTAAGGCAACTTGTCAGCGTGACATTGCTGGCGCTCGCCGTTGCAGCGGGCGGATGCGGCAAGCAAGAGACCGCACCCGCGCCGCGTGAGCCTAACCAGGCGTCTCGTAACAGTGAGCGCGGCGAGACGGCCGGCTCCGGCGAGGCGTCAATGGGCGTCCGGTTGACCCAGGAGGAGCGCGAGAACATCGGCCTCAAGACCGAAGCCGTACAGCTTCGACCGATTGAGGATGTCCGCAAGCTCAATGGGATTGTCAAGCCGCATCCCGATCGGGTGGCGCAGGTGACCAGCCACGTGCCGGGCATTGTGCTCAATGTTCATGCGTCGCTTGGCGCCTGGGTCAGGCGGGGAGATGATCTGCTGGACATCAAAAGCGTGGAGTTGGAACGGCTGGAGTTGAGCCTGATTCAGACAGAGAACAGACTGGCCCTGACAAGGCTGGATCTGGAGCGAGTGCGACAACTCGTTGAACGGGAGATTGTGGCCCGAAAGGAGCTGCTGAAACTCGAGAACCAGCATCGCGAGATTCTGAACGAGATCGAGAGCCTGACGCGCCAACTGAACTTTCTCGGCCTGCCTCAGCAGGCGATCGTGCGGATTCGCGAGGAGCAGACGGTCACCACACTGCATCTGCCGGCCCCCATCAGTGGGACGATCGTCGAGCGCAACGTCGTGATCGGTCAGGCGATTGAGCCCAACGTTGCGTTGATGAGGATTATCGATCCCTCCATCATGATCGTCGAGGGAGAAGCCTTCGAAGACATCCTGCCGGTTCTTCAGCTTGGACAAAGAGTCCGGGTAGTGATCGCTGCATATCCGAACGAGATCTTCGAGGGGAAGATCAGCTTTATCAGTCCAACGGTCAACCCGACAAAACGGACTATTCCGGTGTGGGCCGAGGTCATCAATCGCCGAGGGATGCTGAAGCAGGATCTCTTTGCTCAGGTCTATGTGATGGTTGGCGAGCAGCGCAGGAGCCTCACGATTCCGATCGAGGCCCTTATCAGTGCCGAGGGATCGGAGTTCACCTTTGTCGAACGGGGTGGCGTGTATCTCCGCGCGGATCTCGAACTGGGAACCCGAAATGACCGCTTCGCCGAGGTTAAGCGAGGTCTCGCGGCAGGCGATCGGGTTGTGACGGACGGCAGCCGCCAACTCTACACGAAGTGGCTTGCGGCCCAAGGCGGCGGGTCGGTCCTGGGCGGTCACACGCATTAGCGTGCGAGGCATAGAACGCGATGTTTGCCTGGATCATCGAACGGTCACTGACAAATCGTGTTCTCGTGGTGGTCGCCTTTGCAGTCCTGCTGATTGTCGGTGTGTTCACGCTACGCCGGATCACGCTCGATGTCTTCCCCGAGTTTGCCCCGCCCCAGGTTGTCATTCAGACCGAGGCCCCCAGCCTGCCGCCCCAGGATGTCGAACTCCTGATCACCTTCCCGATTGAGTCCGCCATTAATGGGACGCCTGGGGTAGAGGTGATCCGGTCGAAATCGACCGCCGGGCTGTCAAGCGTCGTTGTTGTTTTTAAGTGGGGGACGAACATCTATGCGGCCCGTCAACTCGTGAGCGAACGGATCGAGATGGTCGAGGATCGGCTCCCACCGGGAACCAAAAAGCCGATGATGCTCCCGATCACGTCGGCGGTGGGCTGGCTTGTCAAATACGCGCTCACCAGCGACCGCGTCTCCCTGATGGACCTCCGGACGATCTCGGACTGGGAGATCCGCAATCGGCTGCTGGCGATTACCGGTGTCGCGTCGGTGGTCTCCATCGGCGGCGAGGCAAAGCAGTATCAGGTGTTGCTGTCTTCGGACAAGCTGTTTCAATATGGCCTGACGGTTAAGGAGATTCTCGATGCCGTCAGGAAGACGAACGTCAGTGTCCCCGGAGGTTTTCTGGTGACGCCCGGCCAGGAGTTCGTGATCACCGGGGCCGGTCGCATCTCGTCGCTGCAGGAACTCCAACAGACCAAGGTGGCGGAGCGGGGCGGGACGCCGATCCGATTGGATCAGGTGGCGACGGTCCGCTTCGGTCCGGAGTTCAAGCGGGGGGATGCAACCTGGGAGGGCAAGCCCGCTGTGATCGGAACGGTCTCGAAGCTCTTTGGGGCGGATACGTTGACGGTGACGTACCGGGTGGAACAGGCGCTGGAGGAGATCCGCAAGACGTTACCGCCTGGGGTCGAACTGAATACGCAGGTCTTTCGCCAGGCGAGCTTTATCGAGTCATCGATTGCCAACCTGCGCGAGGCGATCCTGGAAGGAGTGGTGGTTGTCAGCATCGTCGTCATCTTCTTTCTCTTCAATGTCCGGGCGTCTCTCATCACCTTGACGGCGCTGCCGACCTCGCTGATCTTCGGTGTGCTGCTGCTCAAGGCGTTCGGGATCGGTATCAACGCTATGACCCTGGGGGGGCTGGCCATCGCCATCGGCGAGGTCGTAGACGACGCCATTGTGGATGTCGAAAATATCGTTCGCCGACTGAGACTGAACCGGGAAAAGTCTCGTTCCGATCCTCCCCTGAAGGTGATCTATGAGGCGTCGGTAGAGATCCGGCACGCTGTAGTCCACGCCACCTGGATCGTCCTGATCGTCTTCAT
>JAGWRQ010000210.1 GCA_028869615.1 Candidatus Methylomirabilota bacterium
GAGCGATCGGGCCCCAGGATCATCGGAATATGGGCGAAGCGCGGGATTGAGAGACCCAGCGCCTCATAGAGTGTGATCTGACGTGGCGTATTGGAAATATGGTCGTCGCCCCTGATAACGTGCGTAATATCCATCAGCACGTCATCCACCACGACAGCGAAGTTGTACGTCGGCATCCCGTCGGAGCGAAGGAGGATGAAGTCGTCCAGATCGCCGGTCTCGAAGCGAATGGGGCCGTGAACGAGGTCCGCAATCTCGATACTCCCATCCTCCCCGACCAGCAGGCGAACGACGGCGCCTTTTCCGCTCGCTCTCGCCGCGTCGTTGCCCCGCTCACGGCAGCGGCCGTCGTACTTCGGAGAGGTCCCAGCCGCAAGCGCCGCCTTGCGCCGCGCCTCCAGCTCTTCCGACGTACAGGTACAGTAGTAGGCCTTCCCCTCATCCAGCAGTCGCTGCGCATAGTCGTGATACAGCTTCAGGCGCTCAGCCTGACGGTACGGCCCGACCGGTCCGCCCACCTCCGGACCCTCATCCCAGTCCAGGCCCAGCCAGCGGAGCGCTTCGAGGATCGTCGTCGTCGATTCATCCGTAGACCGCTCCGCATCGGTATCTTCAATACGAAGAATGAAATCTCCGTTCTCATGGCGGGCGAACAGCCAGTTATACAGCGCGGTCCTGGCCCCTCCGACATGCAGATATCCCGTTGGGCTCGGCGCGAATCTGACCCTGACCTTGGACACCGCGATTCGCCCTATTTCTTCGACGGCGGCCCGGCTTCCGCCTCGTCGATCAGCATGACGGGGATACCGTCCCGAATAGGATAGCGCCGCCCGCAGGCGGTGCAGACGATCCTGGCCGCCGGCTCGTCCAGCACCACGTCAGCCTTACACGCGGGACATGCTAAGATCTCTAATAGCTCCTTATCGATCATCTATGCTCCTTCCTTGGAGAATAGCGTTCAGCAGTCAGCCTCGGACAAAACCCCCACGCCCCCCTTTGCTAAAGGGGAGTTGAGGGGGGCATGCCTCAATCACTATAGCCTATTACCGCAGCAGGCTGAAAGCAGATTTTATAACCGATCCCCGTCAGGTCAGAGCGGCTGCCTGCGCATCACGATAGCATCTTCCCGCGGGTGATCGTAGTAGTTGCGGCGGCGGCCGATCGGCTGAAAACCGTAAGACTTGTACAGCGCAGCAGCCGCCTCGTTCGACGCTCTCACTTCCAAATAGCCCACTGTGACACTCTTGGCATGGGCTCGAACAAGCATCTCTTCCAGCAGTTGGGCAGCGACTCCGCGACCTCGATAGCCCGGATGTACGGCGAGATTATTGATATGCAACTCCCCGCTCACAATCCACGCGCACAGAAAGCCCACGATCCGCTCTCCCGAACCTTCGTCCACCCTTGCCACGAGCGATTCGGCGATCCGCTCGGAGTTCAGCTCGTGCAAGAACATCTCCTCGGTCCACGGTTCGGCGAACGAGAGGCTCTCAATGACCAGCACCTCCGGCAGGTCTTCTCTGCGCATCAAATGGCACGTAACTGCAAGTCTTGTCTTGTTCATCACCATTATGCGGGCCTGCGCCTTGGCGCTACGAACCTACCGGGGCGAATCTGCCAAGGCGTTTCAGCTCCGCCTCGGATGGCCGCAAATAATGGGGCGCTAGTTGTGCAACATCATCCTGATGGCCACTCAGAAGACGGCGGCGTCCGAGTTCTGCCACAGCGGCGGCGCGTCCTCTGCGCCCCGCGAGCGGAGGGAAGAGCGCCAACTCCTTCAGGTGCGATTGCAACAGTTCTTCGTAGACCGCCAATCCATCGCCTAAGAACACGGTTGGCTGTTGAATCTGGCTCAACAGTCTGTCCGGCGTAACAGCCGCATCGTCCGTCAGGCGGATCAGCCGATCCCCATCGTGGCGAAACAGCGCATAGTAGATTTCTCCCTTCCTGGCATCGAGGATGGGACAGATCGGGTGAGCGCAGAACGGAAGCGTCCAGGCCATAGCTTCAAGGGTCGATACGCCGACGAGCGGTTGACCCCCTGCAACCGCCAAGCCTTTGGCGGTGCTCAGGCCGATTCGCAAGCCTGTGAAGGAGCCTGGCCCGGCGGCTACAGCGAGCCCTTCGACTTGGCCCAGCGTAATGCCGGCATCCTGCAAGGATCGATCAATCAAAGGCAACAGTCGCTCGCTGTAGGTCGCCTTGACATTCAGCGTATAGTCGCAGACCACTCCCTGCCCTGATACAAGGGCCACCCCGCCCTGCATTGTTGACGTGTCTATCCCCATCACCAGCATGGCAATTTGACGATACTACAGACGGCTTGATCCGGCAAGGACCTGGGCACCTTCATATGCCGGTGCAAGAGACGCCGATGATCGTCTCTCCGGCCTGACCGGTCGGTCCCCCGGCCCGCACGCGCAACAGCAGGATGAGACCCATGAGGAAAAACAGCCCGACGGCAAGAATCGCCGCGCGCTGGTTGCCTGCCAGGGTATAAGAGACTGCGCCAAAGACCAGAGGCCCAAGAATGGACGCAGTTTTCCCGCAGAGGGCGTAACAGCCGAAGAACTCTCCCTCTCGCCCCTTCGGGATCAGGCTGGCCATGAAGGTTCGACTTGCGGCTTGGATGGCGCCGAGACCGGAGCCGGCAACGGCGGCAAGGAGGTAGAACTGGCGCTGCGCCTCGATCCAATAGGCGGCGATCACCACACCGATCCAGAGGACCAACATGCACAGTACGACGGCCTTCGGGCCAAGACGGTCAGTGGGCTTTCCCCACAGGAAGGCCCCGACCAACGCCGTCAATTGAACGAGGAGGTACAAGCCGATCAACTGCGCCATCCCAAAGCCAAGCGTTCTGGCCGCGAAGATGGAGGAGAAGAAGATCACCGTGTTCACGCCATCCTCGTACAACAGATACGCTCCGAGGAACCGCCGGAGTTCACGGAACGTGAGCACGTCCCTGACCGTCCGCGCTGTGCCAAGAATGCTCTCGCAGATCGCTTCAATCACCCCGACCTGGCCGGGCCGATCCTCCGGAAGGACCAGGAAGGATGGGAGAGCGAACAGCCCGAAGAGCGCCGCCGCGGACAGGAAGCACCAGCCAAGGGCGCCCACCCTCACGAATGGGAGAGCAACGAGAA
>JAGWRQ010000025.1 GCA_028869615.1 Candidatus Methylomirabilota bacterium
CGGTGGAGGGCATTGCGTAACGACCGGGCGCACCAGCCGCAGCACGATATCACTATCTTCGACTTTATCCTCAGTCTTACCTGCGTCTCGAAACAACTCGACGGATGGATGGACAGGAAGGTCTTTCAACCAAAGGGAGTGCGGCTGTTGTGCAATATTCCGAACCGGCGGGTAGCGCAGGTCTGTGTAGGCTTTGAGGAACTCGAAGAGTTTGGTCAAACGCTCGCGCACAGGTTGCATGTTTGGTTGGATGCTCATGGTGCTACTGCTCCGAGGACGTCATTGACTGACAAGACGCTGTGTTGTCGCCGTGGGCGATCTGCGCAATGTTGGCGGAGCTGGTCTCATCATCAAAGAAGCGCCAGCGCGACCTTCGGAGAAGGTCGTTGATCAGAATCCTTGCTTTGGCTTCTTTCGGCATTCGTGCGGGTGGCTAATTCGCGTTAAGGGGCCGCATTGTTAAGCGGTCCGTTTAAGCCGCGTGCGGCGCTGGCGCGATGGCATTGTGCCCGAACTGGCGGCGTCAAGCAAGAGGCGCAAGGCCCGATTCACTGAGTCAGAATCAGGAAACGCTTTCGCCAGAGCAGGTTCAATCAGGACGAGGTTCGTCCCTGCCATAGCCCGCTTGTAGTGTTTGCCGCGGACTCCTCCCTTCAGTTGGGATAGATCGTACTCGGCCCGAAGCTCGTCATCAATTTTCTTCACTGGTTCTCTTTTCATACTGTATTGGCTCCTGGAACCTCTCTACGCCCCCACCACTGCGACTTTCAAGGCCTTACCTTCAGTCACACTATTCGACATGTCAAGTTCCAGGGGTCATGCAGGAAGCAGCGCAAACCCTTCAGTTCTGGCTGCGTCCCTCAACCTGTGATCGAGACAGACAAAGTGGTGACCCCTGGGTGTTGTGCCGGCCCATACAAGACCGGCAGCCAATTGAAGGGAATCAGCCGCGCGTAAAGGATGCGCGAGGAGAAGCCGTGCGGCAATGACCCGTACTTCGGCGCTCGGCTCAATCTCTGTCCATGCATCTGACAGCAGGACCAGCAGGTGACGAATCTGATCCTCCCCCTGAGGCGTCAAGAACCCCTCCCGCCGCAGCCGTGCAAACGCTGAAAAGCATTCAATGGGGCTTCCCCACCAGGCGACGATATCCCCGTCGGCTTTCGCGATGGCACGGATGGCCTTGGTCTGCGGACCTTCAAAGTACAGGGGAATAAGGGCCGAAGCGTCCCAGAATTTCACCGGGATTCCGCTCGTTCTTGCAAGAGTGCCTCCAGGGCACGATTCTTGGGGTCTTTCGGTCGTGGAAGGTCCCAAAATCCATGGGGTAGTCCACCTGTTCCGATTTTGACCATTCCCGCGCGCTCAAGTGCCAGGAGATGGGGCGGCCGATCTGTTTTGTCCCGTGTGACAGGGACCAGCTTGGCGACCGGCTTCCCCCTATCAGTTACGATGACCTCCTCGCCTTCCTTGACTGCGGCGAGAAATCTGCTCAGCGAGGCTTTCAGTTCAGACACAGCAACGGCCTTCATAAATATGTCCTCCATGGTTGTTTATATATGACTAACATAGTCAATCATAAGGTGTCAAATTACCTCGCCCCACCGTCTTGACCTCCAGCCCCTTTAACTCGGCAAAGAGCCGGCACTTCACAGGGAGATGTTGTACCGCTTAATTTTGCTATTCAAGGTTTTGAGGTCGATGCCGAGCAGTCGCGCGGCCTGCATCTTTTTGCCCCCCGTATGATCGAGCACCCGGATGAGGTGCAGCCGCTCCATTTCCGCCAGCGAGGCGGGGCCGGCCGCCGATCCGCTCGGAAACCGGATGTTGGGTGGCAGGTCTTCGAGGCCAATGACGTCGCCGGAGGAGAGGATCAGCAGGCGCTCGATCGCGTTGGCGAGTTCCCGTACATTGCCCGGCCATGGGTAGTCCGCAAGCGACGACATGGCCTCCAGGGAGACGTCCTTGACCTTCTGACCGGTCACCCGGAGTTGCCGTAAGAAGTGCTCAATCAGGAGCGGGATGTCCTCCTTTCGCTCGCGCAAGGGCGGCAGCACCACGCTGACCACGTTCAGCCGATAATACAGATCCTCACGGAACCGACCTGTCCTCACCTCATGGGCCAGGTCTTTGTTCGTCGCGGCGATAATACGCACATCCACCCGGTGCACACGGGTACCCCCGACCCGCCGCAGTTCCTTGGTGTCGAGCACCTGGAGGAGCTTGGCCTGCATGGCCGGGCTCATCTCTCCCACCTCATCCAGCAGGAGGGTCCCGCTCCCAGCCACTTCGAAGAGACCCTGCTTGACGCTGGTGGCGCCGGTAAACGCCCCTTTCTCATGCCCGAAGAGCTCGCTTTCCAGGAGCGGATCCTGAAAGCCGCTGCAGTTGATGACCAGAAATGGGCCGCTCGCTCGAGGGCTCGCCGCATGAATGGCCTTGGCGACCAGACTCTTGCCGGTCCCGCTCTCCCCCTGAATGAGGACGCTTGCCTCGCTCGGAGCGATCCGCCGCACGGTCGCGAGGAGCGAGGCAATGGCAGGGCTCTGGCCGATCATGATGGGAGCAGGCTCGCGCTGGGCGACCATGCGCCGCAGGGCCGTATTCTCCTCGCGCAGGCGCTTTCTCTCCGCGGCCCGCCGCAGCACCTCCTCCAATTCGGAGAGCTTAAACGGTTTGGTGAGGTAGTCGTAGGCGCCCAGCTTCATCGCGTTGATGGCGCTGTCCACATCGGGGTGGCCGGTCAAGATGACGACCTCTGCCGTAGTGCCGGACCCGCGAATCCGGCGAAGAGTCTCCATCCCCCCGATTCCGGGCATCTTGAGATCCAGCAGGATGACGTCGAACTCTCGCGCCCGTAACTGCTCCAGGGCTTCTTCGCCGCTTCCGACGCAGGTAACCAGGTAGCCCGCCCTCGGTAACTCCTTTTCCATAAGCAGCCGGATGGGTCGCTCATCATCGACGACAAGCGCCCGGGTTGCCCCGGTCCGTTCACCCGCCTCAGTCATGTTCGCTCCCCCGTCCTCGGAGATCGGATCGGCCCCCATCCATCCCACTACGCTCGGCCAGCGGCAGGCGGACGATGACCACCGTCCCCTTTCCGATCCCCTTACTTCGCACCTCGATGCTGCCTTTGTGCTGCTCGACGATGCTCTGGCTAATGGCAAGACCAAGGCCCGTCCCTTTACCCACCTCCTTGGTGGTAAAGAACGGATCAAAGACCCTCGAAAGGTTCTCCGGCGAGATCCCGCTACCCGTATCGGACACGGAAATATCGAGCCATTCTTGTTCACAAGCCGGCTCGATGACCTTCCGACGGTGATGCGCGTCTATGCGAATCTCCCCGCCACTCTCGATGGCATCGAGCGCATTTGTCAGAAGGTTGAGGAAGACCTGCTGAAGCATCTGAGCATCGGCCTGGACCACACTCTCATCGGGGAATGGGACCACGACAATCCGCTGATTTTCGAGGCTGGCTTGCCGCTCTACAAACGATACCGCGTTCAACACCACGCCATACACATCCACCAAGCTGAAGGTAGGCTCGCGCTGCCGCGCGAAATCGAGCAGGCGGCGGACAATCGCCGCTGCGCGGGCTACTTCGTCCTGGATCATCGTGACATACTGCTCCCACTCTGTAAGGGCGGCAGGATCACCGATCTCCTTTGTCTCGACGCGCCGCTGGAGGGCCTCGGCGAAGCCGGCCACGGAGGAGAGGGGGTTGTTCAGTTCATGGGCCAGGCCGGCGGCCAATCGCCCAAGGGAGGCGAGCTTTTCCTGTCGCACCAGCAACTGCTGCGACTGTTTCAGCTCATCGTACGAGCGGCGTAGCTCCGCGTATAGGTTGGCGTTTTCAAGAGCGATGGCGGCCTGAGTGGCCAACGTGATGGCCAGGGTCTCATCCTCTTCGCTGAACTCGTCGGTGCCCTGCTTCTCCGTCACGTAGAGGTTTCCGAGGACTTTTCCTTTTGACACGACGGGGACGCCCAGGAAGGAATGCATCGGAGGATGGTGAGGCGGGAACCCGTGCGTGCGGGGGTCCGCTGTCAGGTTCTTCAGACGCAGTGGCTTTCCCTCACGCACCAGGACGCCCAGGATTCCCTTGCCCACCGGCGGAGGGCCGATGGCCTGTTTGACGCTCTCGTCAATGCCCGCCGTGATGAACCGGCTGAGGCCGCCCTTTCCATCCAAGACGCCGAGGGCGGCGTATTTGGCGCTCATCAACTTGCAGGCCATGTTGACGATGCGCTGCAAGACCTCCTCAAGGGAGAGCTTCGCGCTAAGGATCATCCCCGCCTTCACAAGCATCCGAAGCTGGTTCATCTCTCGTTTGCTCGTCCGCTCCCGCTCCTCCACATATGTGAGCGTGATCATAGTCTGGAGGCGGTGGGCTACGGGGGCGTAGAGATCGAGAAGCTTGGCCAGCCGATCCACGTCGCCCGCATATCTCCTGAAGAGAGACTGCCTGTTCACATCATACAGCATCGCCAGGCGATCGATAATCTGCTCCGGAGTTTGCCCTCCAAGTAGTCCCTGCTTCGCCTTGGAATGGGCATAGGCCAGGGCCGCATCGTACTTCCCGCTCTCTAAGCACTTCAGAAAAACGGTAGAGAGCGCGCCGGACTCGGTCTCGATCTCATCGAGGGTAAGGCGTTCCAGTAGGCCTTTTGCCCGCATCCGGCGAACCCACTCTCGGCGGAGCGGTTCGCCCTTCGCCGAAAAGTGTTTCACAAGCTCTTCGCGTAGCGTGGTATGCCTTCGAACCATGGACGTTGACACGCCTCCCAAAGACCTTTATGCTCCTTCCCTGTGCGTCGTCGCGGGAGGAGATGTGAAACTGATCGAGCAAGTCCTCAGCACGCAGGTCGTCTACGCGGGGAAGTATCTTTCAACCGAGCAACAAACGGTTGTCCTGCCGGATGGACGACAGGCGATCCGTGACATCGTGCATCCTCCGGACGCCGTGGCGATCGTACCGATCGATGACGACGGCCGAATCTACCTGGTTCGGCAATACCGGCCGGCCATCCGGCGCGCCATCTACGAGATTCCGGCCGGCATTATCGATCACGGCGAACGCCCGATCACAACCGCCCGGCGGGAGTGCGAGGAGGAGGTTGGACTGCGCCCGCGCCGGCTGCGCACACTGTGCACCTTCTATTCCGCGGTTGGGTTCTCCACCGGGTCCATTCGACTCTTCCTGGCTCAAGGACTCATCGCCGGCCGGAACCGACGCCACGACGATACCGAGTTCCTGCAGGTCCGTGCGGTTCCGTTCGAACAGGCCTACCGCTGGGTGTTGTCGAATACCATTGTGGATGCCAAGAGCATCATCGGAATTCTCTGGGCCAAGCAACGGCTTGACCTCCCATCGCTTCGCGGTCGGCGACGGCCGGTCGGACGCCGGCGTTAGCACGACGCAGCACGGTTTTGTTCGTCACTCGCGACCAAGAAACTCTAGGATCGCCCGGTTGGTCTCGTCGGGCTTCTCCCACATCGGCATGTGACCGCTGCTTGTGATGACGACCAGCTCGGAATCCCGAATTGAGGCGTGGAGCTCCTTACCAACCGCCACAGGGAACAGCTCGTCCTGTTCGCCCCAGATGATCAGCGTTGGCTTGAGCAAGGTCGCCAGCGCGTCGGCATACCGAGCAACCTCATCAGCGTAGCGCACCGTAGAGGTCATCACCCTCGCGGTCCCTGCAATGCGGCTGATCCGGTATTGTCGTTCTACGACCACGTCGGTGATCAGCCGATCGTTAAAGACGATCTGCATGAGCTCTGTCCGCACCATGCCGCGAGTCCGCAATGCAACGGCCAGGTAAGGCAACAGAGGGACGTGTCGGATGGCGAGGAACCAGCGAAGGAGGCGATTTCGAACCGCGGGGACCACCTGTGGGGGGATACCATCGATCAGGACAAGCTTGTCAACTCGCTCGGGATGGGTGAGGGCAAACGCCCAAGCGATCCCCGCACCCATTGAGTTGCCGATCAGGTTGGCACTGTTCACGCCGAGTCGGTCCATGAACTGTCTGATCGTATCGATAAATAGTGTCGGCGTGTAGTCAACCTTCGGCCGATCCGAATAGCCGAACCCGAGGAGATCCGGGATATACAGGCGATACCGGTTTGACAGCGCCGCCACCTGCTTTTCCCACATCCAGATCTCCCCTCCAAAGCCGTGAAGCAATAGGAGCGGGGGGCCATCGCCGGTTACGACATACGCGATTGTTCCCTCGGCGATCCGCGCCAGGCGTGGTTCGAGGGCCGGGTCCCAGTCGAAGGCAGTCGGACGAACGAGTGGCCGAGTGCCGGCCATCGCGACACCGTTCATACCCACAGCAGCCTCATCCGAGTTCGCTCAGCACGGCGACGAGCAGTGCGAGGAGGGTAACGGCGCCGGCTGCTGGATGGCAGTTTCTTACGCACCAGACCGTTATTTAGCAAACAGCATCTTGAGTGAGATCAGGAACAGCGCGATCCCGAACAGCTTCTCCAGCACCGGGTTGGACAAGCCGACCGCCAGCTTGGCGCCCAGCAATCCCCCGACGAAGAAGCCAATGCAGATCAGACCGGCTATTCTCAGGTCGACATACCCTTTGCTGTAGTAGGTCCACGCCGCCAACAAACCGATAGGCGGCACCAGGAGGGCCAACGTCGTCCCTTGGGCCTGATGCTGCGACAACCCGAACCAAAATACCAGCGCGGGGATGATGATGATGCCCCCGCCGATTCCGATCAGCCCGCTACAGATTCCCGCGACCACACCCAAGAGGACATACATCACTATCTCTACCATAGGCACCACCCTCAGGTGAATGAATGCTGGGAGCGTACAAGCCGGCCGGGCCTTCAGTCAACGTCTTGGCCTGCAACAGATCGACCGCAATCTGCTCTCGCGCCACCCCGCTTTTACTTTTAGAGGTTAGCCGTCTCGATCTGTACCTTGGCTCGTGCCCGTACTTGGCGAAGCCAGTCGGCAAATACCTGCTCCCGTTTCCTTTGCAAAAGCCTAAGGCTGAATTGAGCTTTTTCGCGTTCGAAGTCTGCGACATTCGGGTCTTTTCGATCGATGACCCGGAGGAGGTAGCTCGCCTTCGTACCCTGGATGACCGGGCTGATCGCTCCCCGCTCCATTGTCAAGGCGGTCGCCTTGAACCTCTCTTGGTCCGGTATGTGCGGAAGGCTGCGATCCCATGAGAAGAAATCGCTGATAGCCGGCTTGAGCCCGGATGTCTTGACGATCTCTCCCCACGGTTTTTTGTCCTTGGCTAGTTCGGCGACTTTTTGAACGACGGCCTGTTGCGCTTTCGGATCCGAGAACAACAGGTACTCAGTCTTTACGGATGCTCGGTTAAAGCGAAACGCCTCCCACGCCTCATCCGGAAGGAGATGGACCCCTCCTTGTATCCACTCTTGAACCTTGCGCAGCAGCAGGTCTTCACGCAGGCTTTCCTCGAACCGCTCAGGGGTCAGGCGCGCCGATTGAAGGGCCCGGAGATACCTGTCTCGGCTAAAGCCGGTCGCGTCACTGAAGGCCGGTATGGTCGTGATCTCTGCGACAAGTTCGTCCGAACCGATCACAATCCCTAATCGTTTCGCCTCGTGAAGCAGCAGGCGACGTCCGATCAGCCCTTCCACAACCTGTCGCTTCAGGTTGAGTTGTTCGAGGATCTTTTCATCAAACTTATCCCCTAATTTCTCTTGATACTGCCGATACTGGCGCTGGTAGACCTCCTGGTAGTCCGCGTATGGGATCTTCTCACCTTCGACGGCAGCGATGGTGTCCTGCCGGCCAGGGCCCGATGTGGAACGGAATCCCCAGACCAGGAAGGTCGTTCCAATAAAGGCAAAGATCACCAGCCACAACGTCACACTGAGCGCCTTGGTATATCCTCGCATTCGCTTGAGCACAGCACCCTCCATCGAGTTTCCAACACCAATACGTTCAGGTAATCTAATGACTTTTATGCTATCGCATTGCCACAACCGGCGCAACCCTATTTATTCTTCGGGCCGGTTTGTGCTGCAGAAACTACTTGTATTCCGCATACTTCTATGCTAGAAAAATCCCTATTGGTATGCGTTCCCCCTCGCTGCGGGCGTCGTAAGTCAGTATGAGGAGCTATCCATGATCTTCGATTGGTTGTTTGGCATGTTTTCTAATGATCTGGCCATCGACCTCGGCACCGCCAACACAGTTATCTACGTGAAAGGTAAAGGCATTGTTCTCAGCGAACCGTCGGTGGTGGCGGTCAAGAAGGGGACCAACATGGTCCTGCAGGTGGGACGCGACGCCAAGGAGATGCTCGGTCGAACGCCCGGCAGCATTGTCGCGATTCGCCCGTTGAAGGACGGTGTTATCGCCGACTTCGATATTACCGAGTCGATGATCAAGCATTTTATCATCAAGATCCACAACCGGAAAACACTCGTCCGACCCCGAATCGTGATCGGCGTCCCCTCCGGCATCACCCAGGTTGAGAGACGCGCCATTCGCGATGCTGCGGAGCAGGCCGGGGCGCGCGAGGTGTACCTGATGGAAGAGCCTATGGCTGCGGCTATCGGGGCTGGGCTCCCGATCCAGGATCCCGTGGGCAGCATGATCATCGATATCGGGGGCGGAACGACCGAGGTGGCCGTCATCTCCCTGGCCGGGATCGTGTACGCTCAGTCGGTCAGGGTTGCCGGGGACGAGATGGATGAGGCGATTGTCCAGTATCTGAAGCGGAAATATAACCTGCTGGTGGGAGAACGGACCGCAGAGAGCGTGAAGATCCAGATCGGCTCGGCGTTTCCGTTCGACGAACCGCGTAAGATCGAGATCAAAGGGCGCGACCTGATTGCCGGCATTCCCAAGACAATTACCGTCACTGACGGCGACATCCGAGAGGCCCTCCACGATCCGATTCATGCCATTGTGGATGCGGTCCGAACGGCCTTGGAGCGGACGCCGCCGGAACTGGCTGCCGATATCGCAGATAAGGGGATCGTGATGGCCGGCGGTGGGGCCCTGCTGCACGGCCTGGATCAGCTGATCTCCCATGAGACCCTCCTCAAGGTCCGGGTAGCTGAAGATCCGCTCTCGTGCGTCGTACTCGGAACAGGAAGGGCGCTGGACGAGTTGGATCTCCTCAAGCGGGTGTGCCTCGAAGCGTAAATGCGGTCTACCCGGAGACCTGCCGATTATGTTGTATTGACGGTGGACACCTCGCCTTTCCTCATAGCGCTGTAGACAGTACAGGCAGGCATGACTCGACTGTTGCTCCGATATCGGCGGACGCTGGTCCTTCCGATTGCCCTACTCGTGGCCTTCGTGCTGATGACGCTGCAGGCCCGCAGCGGCAGCTCGCTCGCCCTGCTGACGAAGCAGATCCTCCTCACCTCCATCTCCCCATTCCTGCGACTTGCCACGAAGAGCTTCGACATCACCACGACGGTCTGGAATGAGTATATTGATCTCCGCCGGGTCCGCCGCGACAATCAGTCCTTAAAGGAGGAGATTCGGCAACTCCGAGCCGAAGTGGGCGAGCTGCGCGAGACGGCTTTGGAACATACTCGCTTGAGCCGTCTCCTCCAATTGGACAACCGAGTGGACACGGAAGCGGTCGTCGTCAAGGTGATCGGTAAGGACACTACAAACTGGTTCAGATCGATCCTGATTGGCGGGGGGGCGGACCGGGGGATCCGCCGCCATATGGCGGTCGTGACCGCTGAAGGGCTGGTGGGCCGGGTGGTGGAGGTGACGGCGCTGGCGTCTCGGGTCCAACTCATTACCGATTCGGAAAGCGGGGTAGGCGTGCTCATCCAGCGAAGCCGCGCTATCGGGGTCGCCGCAGGGAGCCAAGGCGGCGCCATCCAGATCAAGTATCTTCCCTTGATGACTGACGTGGCCGTCGGCGACCGGATCGTCACCTCGGGAATGGGCGGTATCTTTCCGAAAGGCATCCCGGTGGGCAAAGTCGTACAATCGAGCCGACCGACGAACGGTACGCTGTTTCAATCGATAGAGGCGCAGCCGTATGTTGATTTCTCGCGCTTGGAGGAGGTCATGGTCTTGAAACGACTGCCTTCGAGCAGCCTGTCATGGGCAGGTGAGGAGCCCCCGCCATGATGACGTTTCTGCTCGCGCTCCTAAGCACCTGCCTCCTGCAGGCTGCCATCCTCCCTCGGCTGGCCATCGGCGGCATTCAGCCGGACCTGTTTCTGATTCTGCTCGTCGGGTTGAGCCTCTCGGTGGGACCGGAGCCGGCGGCAGCCGGCGGTTTCCTTGTCGGGCTGTACCAGGACTCGCTCTCGGGCGCCCCCCTTGGCCTCAACGCGTTCACGTTGAGTCTGATCGGCTTCCTGGTGAGCCGATTGAGTCGGCAGGTCAAGATGACCCAGTTGACCGAGCGATTTGCTCTGCTCGGCCTGGCCGGCCTGTTGTCCGGCCTCATCACCCTTCCGCTCCTCCGCTTCTTCCACGCTCCCCGCCCGTTGGCGTCCGCCCTTCTGTGGACCGCGCTGCCGGGGGCGCTCTACACCGCGATGCTGGGAACCGGACTGCTCGGCATGCTGACGCTGAAATTCAATAAGGGTCTGACCCGATGAGCAGGGAACGCGAGATCTCGAACCGCTATGCCCCCTTCCAGAAACGGATCAGGGTTGCAGCCGTTCTGATCTCTGCAGCCGTCCTGATCCTGGTACTCCGCCTCTGGGCTCTGCAGATCCTGGAAGGTGATCGCTTACTCCTGCTCTCTGCCAATAATCGCCTGCGGCTGCGGCCGGTCGAGGCGCCCCGAGGTCTCATCTTCGATCGAAACGGAGAGCTCATGGTGGAAAATCTGGCATCGTTCGACCTGTATGTCACGCCGGAGGACATGCCTGATGTCGAGGAAACTACGCGCCGCCTCGCGGCGATCCTCCAGTCCTCGCCCGATGAGTTGAGGCAGCGCGTCTCCCAGGGGCAGGGCTCGCAACTGGAGCCGATGCTGTTGCGAAAAGGTGTGGATGAACGGATCGTCACGGCCATCGAGGAGCACAAGATCGATCTGCCGGGAGTCAGCCTCCGAGTCAGACCGGTGCGCACGTATCCTCATGGCGGGTCAGCCGCCACCTTGCTGGGCTATGTTGCCGAGGTGAGCCATGCGCAACTCACGTCTAAAGAGTTTCGGGACTTCCATCCGGGTGAGACGATGGGGCAGGCCGGGATCGAGCGGCGATACGACGCGTTCATACGGGGCGTCGACGGCGGGGAACAGGTGGAGGTGGATGCGCTCGGAAGAGTCAGCCGGCTGATCCAGCAGGTTGAACCGCGGTCCGGGTTGAGTCTGTACCTCACGCTCGACAACCGGCTGCAACGGGTCGCGGAGGAGGCCTTGCAGGGTAGAAGCGGCGCGCTCATCGCTGTCCATCCGTCTACCGGTGAAATCCTGGCCATGGTCAGTCAGCCATCGTACGACCCGAACCAGTTCTCCCAGCGTATGACGCCGGAGCAGTGGCGGAAGCTCATCGCTGACCCTCATCATCCCATGCAAAATAAAG
Source organism: Candidatus Methylomirabilota bacterium (assembly GCA_028869615.1). GTDB lineage: Bacteria > Methylomirabilota > Methylomirabilia > Methylomirabilales > Methylomirabilaceae > Methylomirabilis. The sequence continues at coordinate 11,527 of JAGWRQ010000025.1, forward strand.
GGCTGCAGGGCCAATACGCGCCAGGCTCCATCTTTAAGCTGGTGACCGCGCTTGCGGCCCTCGAGAAGGGGGCCATCACGCCCGCAACACAGTTTTCCTGCAACGGCTCCTTCAGCCTCGGCTCCCATCTCTTCCATGACTGGAAGAAGGGCGGTCACGGGACGTTAAATCTTCAGCAGGCCATCGCCAACTCCTGCAACATCTACTTCTATAACACCGCCCTCAAAACCGGAATCGAAGAGATCACCCGCGTTGCACAAGAGCTGGGGCTTGGCACCCCTTCGGGGCTTGGGCTGGGCGGTGAAGCAAGGGGAGTCATCCCCCCCAAGACGGCCGGTCCATCAGAGGCCGGTGGATGGTATCCCGGCAACACCGTGATGGCCGGAATCGGACAAGGGATGGTGACTGTCACGCCGATGCAGGCCGTCATGATGGTCTCCGCCATTGCGAACGGGGGGACTCTCTACCGACCCTGGGTCGTGCGGAAGGTCGAAACGCTGGACCGTGAATTGATTGAAGAGTACGGCCCGGAGCTCGTCCGGAAAGTCAATCTCGACCCCGATAACCTAGCCATCGTCAGGGAAGGGATGCAAGCGGTCGTCAGCGAGGGAACAGGGGGCCGCGCCAAAATCCCCGGGCTCAGGGTGGCCGGCAAGACGGGGACCGCGCAAGTTGTGGAGAATGGAGGTCCGCAGAGAGGCGATCGACGGGACCATGCCTGGTTCGTGGCCTTTGCGCCCGCAGACAATCCTCAGATCGCCATCGCAGTGGTGGTAGAGCACGGCGGGTTCGGCGGTCAAGTGGCTGCGCCGATTGCGAAGAGCCTCCTGGAGGCGTGGTTTAAACTCCCCAAGGAATCGAGGCCGGCTCAGGTGGCTGAGTCGGAACCGACCGAAGGCGACTGACGGGAGCGCCTGACCTATGTTGACCCCTCGCCGCGTCCTGCTCACCTTCGACTGGCGACTTTTCGCTTCCGCTGCCGGGCTTGCTGCCCTGAGCGTGCTGATTATCTACAGCACGAGCGGGATGCACGCCTCCCTCTTCCGGAGGTCGCTGTACCTGAAGCAGGCAACCTGGGCGGTGACGGGGATCGTCGCGATGACGCTGCTCTGTACACTCCCTTACCGGACAACTTGGCGTCTGGCCTATCCCATCTATGGCGTCCTTCTCGCCGCCCTGGTGCTCGTTACTCTGATTGGTCGAACCGGCCTGGGCGCCCAGAGATGGCTCAGCATCGGACCATTCGCGTTTCAACCTTCGGAGTTTATGAAGCTGTCGCTCATCATCCTGCTGGCCCGCTACTTTGAGGATCGAAAGGAAGCGTTACACGAGCCTCGGATCTTTATCCTGCCGATCCTCCTGACCCTCCTGCCGACAGCCATCGTCCTGCGACAACCCGATCTTGGCACCGCTATCATGCTGCTCTTGATCGCTGCCAGCATCTTGGTGGTGATGGGGCTGAAGATTCGCTATCTCGTTCTGCTCGGCGCAATCGGATCTACCGTCGCCCCTGTGCTCTGGCACTTCCTGCACGATTACCAGAAGAACCGGATTCTCGTGTTTATCAATCCTGACATGGATCCCATGGGCGTAGGCTATCATGTCGCCCAATCGAAGATCGCCGTCGGCTCAGGGGGATTGATCGGAAAGGGATGGATGGCGGCTACGCAAAGCCAGCTCAATTTCCTACCGGCGAATCATACCGATTTTGTTTTCGCCGGTCTGGCGGAGCAATGGGGTTTTATCGGCTCGCTGGGCCTGCTGGCGGTCTATGCTTACCTTCTTTCACGGGGCCTGCGCCTTGCCAGGGATGCTCACGACCTGTTCACCATGGTCACGAGTTTCGGCGTCGTGACCATGATCGCGTGGCAGGTCGTCATCAACATCGGGATGGTGACCGGCATCATGCCGGTGGTCGGCATCCCTCTCCCGTTGCTTTCCTACGGGGGCTCTGCCATGCTGATGAACATGTTAGCCGTCGGTCTTCTACTCAACATTCAAAAGCACCGCTATCTGTATTAAGGCCGCACTGAAGCCTTGACAGGCGCTGTCGTCACTATTATGAGAAACAGGGTAAAGGATGGTGTGCGGGGTATCCAGAGATGAACTATAAAGAGACGCTCAACCTGCCCACGACCGCCTTTCCGATGAAGGCGGATCTCCCTGTGCTCGAGCCCTCCATGCTTAAGCGGTGGGAAGCCTTGGGTCTGTATGACCGGCTCCGCGAGGTCCGAGCCGATCGGCAGGTCTGGATCCTCCACGACGGCCCCCCCTATGCGAACGGCCACATTCATATCGGCCATGCGCTCAATAAGATCTTGAAGGACATCGTTGTCAAGTCGAAGTCGATGTTCGGCTGCAACACGGCCTATGTTCCGGGCTGGGATTGCCATGGGCTTCCGATCGAACACCAGGTCGATAAAAACCTGGGCAGCAAGAAGGCGGAGGTGTCGCTGGTCGAGAAGCGGCGGCTCTGCCGTGAGTACGCCGCCAGGTTTATCGACATTCAGCGGGAAGAGTTCAGGCGCCTCGGGGTCCTGGGCAACTGGTCGGATCCCTATCTCACCATGGATTACAAGTACGAGGCGACGATTGTCCGTGAGCTGGGGAGGTTGTTCGGAACGGGTGCAGTCTATAAGGGAAAGAAGCCGGTTCACTGGTGCGCCTCATGCCGGACAGCCCTGGCTGAAGCCGAGGTCGAGTACGGCGATCATGCATCTCCGTCCATCTACGTCAAGTTCCCGCTCAATCCGGATGTCGCGGAGCGTCTGCCGGTGCTGCATGGCAAACGATCGTTCGTGGTGATCTGGACGACGACCCCGTGGACGCTGCCGGCCAATCTGGCTATCGCCGTACATCCGGACGCACTCTACGTGATTGTCGAATCTGGCAGTGAGTGTTTCATTGTTGCCAAAGAACGGCTGGAGGCTATGCTTGCAGCCGTAGGCCTGAAAGAGAGCCGGGTCGTCGAGGAAGTCCCCGGCCGCACGCTGGAAGGGCTCACGGCCAGACACCCTTGGATCGAACGATCCTCGAAGGTTGTGCTGGCCGACTATGTCACCATGGATCAGGGGACAGGGTGTGTGCACACGGCGCCGGGGCACGGGGTCGAGGATTACGAGACCGGTCTTAGATACGGCCTCGATATCTACAACCCTGTCGACGCCGCAGGGCGGTTCGTCGCGGACCTGCCGCTTGTCGGCGGCCTGAGCGTCTGGAAAGCCAACAGCACGATCGTGGCGGAACTGCAGCGCCGGGGTCTGCTGCTGTCGCAGGCGCAAATCGAGCACTCCTATCCCCATTGCTGGCGGTGCAAACACCCGACGATCTTCCGGGCGACGGAGCAGTGGTTCATCGCCATGGACGCGGCGGTCCTCCCTGACGAGGGCGGCGGGCGGACCGGGCTGCGCGCCAAGGCCCTGGCGGAGATCAAGCAGGTCCGATGGATTCCCTCTTGGGGCGAGGACAGGATCAGCAATATGATCGCGTACCGCTCCGACTGGTGCATCTCGCGGCAACGAGCCTGGGGGGTCCCGATCGTCGCCTTCTACTGCACGCATTGCGGTCACATCCTGGCGGACCAGCGGCTTGCCGAGCATGTCGCCACTATGATCGAACGGGCTGGAGCGGACGTCTGGTACACGCAGGCGGCAGCGGATCTGCTTCCGCCCGGGACCGCCTGTCCTAACTGTGAGAGGGTCGACTTCGAACAGGAACGCGACATTCTGGATGTCTGGTTCGATTCGGGCGTGAGCCACGCGGCCGTCCTCGCGGTCAGGTCCGACCAACGGTGGCCAGCCGACATGTACCTCGAGGGGAGCGATCAGCATCGGGGGTGGTTCCACAGCTCGCTGCTCACCGCAGTCGGAACCCGGGGACACGCGCCATATCGGGCGGTCCTGACCCACGGCTTCGTGGTGGACGGGGAAGGCAAGAAGATGTCCAAGTCCCTCGGCAACGTCGTGGCCCCCCAGGAGGTAATCGAACGGTACGGCGCCGAGATCCTTCGCCTGTGGGTGGCGGCCGAGGACTACCGCGACGATGTTCGAATCTCCGAGGAGATCTTGAAGCGGTTGGCTGAAGGGTATCGGCGCATCCGGAACACCTGTCGCTATCTGCTCGGCAACCTGTCCGACTTCCAGCCTGCTCAGGATGCGCTGCCGTTCAACGAACTCGATGAGATCGATCGGTTCATCCTGCACCGGCTGGGGCGGCTCACTGAGCGCTTGCGCCGGGCCTACGAGGACTATGAGTTTCACCTCCTCTACCATAGCCTACATAACTTCTGCGCCGTAGACCTGTCGGCCTTTTACCTGGATGTCCTGAAGGATCGGGTCTACACCTCCGCCCCCCGCTCCCGCGCCCGGCGTGCGGCCCAAACCTCGATGTATCAGATTCTTGACGCGCTCGTCAGACTCATGGCTCCGGTCCTCTCCTTCACTGCCGATGAGGTCTGGCAGGTGATGCCTAAGCAGGGCGGCGAGGTAGAGAGCGTACACCTTGCCGAATTCCCGCTCGTCCGATCCGATCTGTTGGACGAAACCCTTGAAGCCCGCTGGGACGTCTTGTTGTTCGTTCGGGATGAGGTGCTGAAAGCCCTCGAAGACGCACGCAAAGCTAAGCTCATCGGGACATCACTGGAGGCGCAGGTTGACCTCCTGGTCGAGCCCGCCTTGCTGCCGGTCCTCACCCAGTACGAGGCCGATCTACCGATGCTGTTCATCGTCTCGACTGTGAGCGTAGGGAGTCTGGCAGGGACGGAGGCGGCCGGAAAAAGGGTTGAGGTACGGGTAGGGCGAGCAGAGGGGGTCAAGTGCGCCCGCTG
>JAGWRQ010000211.1 GCA_028869615.1 Candidatus Methylomirabilota bacterium
AAGCCTCATCGTGGCTCCGAGATTGGGGAATGGCAGCGGGTCAGTCACACCCACGGGCCCGGGACCGAGCCGACAGAAGCTGAGATGCGCGCTGTTAATCCTACCTACAGCTTCCCCTTCACTGTGGGGCTGCCGGTAAGGGCACAAAGTCGCCTGCCCTGGTTCTTATCGAATCTGGGGTTCCAGTTGGCCGCCACATTGTTGGCGCTTTGCGCCTTGGTAGGCGGCGTAAAATACTATATGAACGGTAGGCGGAAGAAACCGGCCTGACTGAGGGCAAGGACCCGTTGACTCTCCCCCAACTGATGTAACAGTTATTCCCCGCAATTGGTTACCTGTTGGTACAGATCTCTCCTGTATTGGTATCACGTCCGCAAAAATCGCTTGACAGTATCCGGAGGATACGATAAATTTTCGCCGCTTCCGAAGACAGGTTTGGCTTATCGGGACTGTCGAGGGACCGCGGACTCCTGCGAAAGTCGGGGCTGCGGTTTCTTGTATACGAGGCCCGGGGCCTTAAGGGATAAAGGACGCGACTCGACGGCGAAGGAGCGTTAAGGGTCTACAGAGAGGAGGTGGGGACGTGCGAGGCACCGGGAAGGTCAAATGGTTTAATGAGGCTAAGGGATACGGCTTTATCGAGCGATCTGAGGGTGGCGACCTGTTCGTCCATTACTCGGCTATCCAGGGCAATGGCTTCAGGACGCTGGCGGAGGGCCAGGAGGTGGAGTTTGATGTCGTAGAGGGGCCGAAGGGCCAGCAGGCCGCTAACGTCGTCAAACTGTAGTCTATAGCCGAATAAGCGTAAAGTCAGGACCCCCCAGTAGAGATTTGGTTCTCACGGGGGGTCTGCTTTTGGTGTCGCTAATTGGTAAGGCGGGAAAGGAGGGATTTCGCCTTGGAGACCGCTTCCGAGAGCGGGGCCTGTAGCTCCTCGCCGGTCTTTCGTATTGTCAAGTCAACCATTCCCTCCCTGACGGCTCGGGTCCCCACAGTCATTCGAAGGGGCAGTCCGAGCAAATCCGCGTCCTTGAACTTGACACCGGCTCGTTCATCACGGTCATCGTAGAGGGTTTCGATCCCTTCCTGCTGAAGTTGGACATAGAGCGCCTCCGCCAACTCTGCCGTCTTCTGATCACGCATATTGACCGGCAGTAGATGGAGTTGAAACGGCGCGAGAGCCGCAGGCCAGACGATTCCCTGATCGTCATGGTGCTGCTCGACCGCCGCCGCCGCGATGCGCGCCACTCCGATCCCGTAGCTGCCCATCACGATAGGGTATTCCTCTCCCGCTTCATTCAGGTAGACAGCCTTCATCGGAACAGAGTATTTTATCCCGAGTCTGAAGATGTTTCCCACCTCGATCACGCGTTCGATACGCAGACTGCCTTCGCAATGTGCGCACTGATCCCCGTTTGACACTTGGCGGATATCGGCCCAACGCGGCTGAAAGTGGATGCCCGGCCCGACGCCGCGGAGATGGAACCCGTCCTTATTGGCCCCGGCCACGTACCGGCCTTCACGTAACGACTCATCGGCGATGATGGGCAGTGCAACTCCGACGGGACCGATGCTGCCGGGCCCGGCCCCGAGGTGAGTCAGGATTTCATCGCGATGAGCCGGGCGAGTCTCCCCGGTCACCTTCATGAGCTTCTTCTCGTGGAGTTGCTGATCGCCCCTCAGCAGGGCCAGGAGCGGGCCATTCTTTGTCACGAGCAGTAACGACTTGATGGTCAGCGCCGGGTCGATCTGCAGGAAGCGGCACACCTCTTCAATGGTCCCGGCGCCTGGTGTGGCGACCTCCTCCAGGCCCCAATTCGGAAACACCGGGCGTCTCGGTCTGGAGACAGCCAGCTCGACATTGGCAGAGTAGCTGCAACGGTCGCAAAGCGCAATCTCGTCCTCCCCGGCCTCACTCGGTGCCATGAACTCGTGCGCGACCGCGCCGCCCATCATCCCCGGGTCGCTTTCGACGACGTGAAAGGTCAGACCGCACCGCGCGAAGATATTGCAATATGCCTCTTTGTGACGTTCGTAGCTCTGCTCCAGTCCCGCTTCATCCCGGTCCAATGAGTACGAGTCTTTCATCACGAACTCCCGCGTTCGCAGGACGCCGCTCTTGGGTCTCGCTTCGTCTCGAAGCTTGGTCTGAATCTGATACCAGATCTGCGGGAGGTCTCGGTAGGAATGGATCTCGCGTGCCGCGAGCCAGGCGATGACCTCTTCGTGCGTCATCCCCAGACACATCTGGCGCTTGCCACGATCGTGCAACCGAAACATCTCCTCGCCGATTGTCGTCCATCGCCCGGTCTGCTGCCACAGCTCCGCCGGGTGCAGGACCGGCATGGTGATCTCTTGGCCGCCGATCCGGTTCATCTCCTCGCGGATGATGGCGCTGATCTTGTCCATCACGCGCTGGCCCAGCGGAAGGGTGATATAGATCCCAGCCGCAAGCTGCCGGACTAAGCCGGCGCGGACCATCAGCTTGTGACTGACCGCCTCGGCTTCTGCGGGTTCTTCTTTCAGTGTTGGGATCAGTGACCTAGTCCAACGCATGGCAACCCTTATCTTCCCATATAGCTCACCGACAAAAATAAAAGGAGGATTGGGTCGTCCATCCTCCCTGGAAGAAAGCGATCAGCTATGAGCAGTCAGCATTCAGCAAGCGCCTTTTAGCTGACCGCTAGGCATGGTCGTCGCCTTCTACCACCATCTTATTGACCTCTTCGATCAGGGCATCGGCAAGTTCCGATTCCTTGACCTTACGAATCACCTGTCCCTTTTTGAAAATCCAACCCATCCCTTTGCCGCCGGCGACCCCAATGTCGGCCCCCCTGGCCTCTCCTGGTCCGTTCACCTCGCACCCCATCGCGGCGACGTGAATCTCCTTCGTAATTCCCGCCAGTCGTCGTTCCACCTCCTGGGCGAGCGCAACCAGATCGATATCGGCTCTCGCGCAAGATGGACAGGCGACGAAGGTCAGTCCGCCCTTTCGAAGGCCGAGCGCTTTCAATATTTCAACTCCCGCTTTGATCTCCTCGACGGGATCGGCCGAAAGCGATACCCGGATGGTGTCGCCGATCCCCTCGGCCAGCAGCGCCCCGATGCCTAC
>JAGWRQ010000212.1 GCA_028869615.1 Candidatus Methylomirabilota bacterium
CAGACCCTGGCCACCATCACCTTCCAGAACTACTTCCGTATGTACAAAAAGCTGGCGGGGATGACCGGGACAGCCGATACGGAGGCGGCAGAATTCGCCCAGATTTACAATCTCGATGTGATCGTGACGCCGACGAACCAGCCGATGGTCCGGGCCAACTACCCGGATGTCATTTACAAGAGCGGGCCGGAAAAGTACGATGCGGTCGTGGAGGAGATCGCCGAGTTGCACAAGGCCGGGCGGCCGGTTCTGGTCGGGACCACCTCGATTGAGAAGAACGAAAAGCTCTCGGCCCTTTTAAAGCGACAAGGGATCCCCCATCAGCTATTGAACGCTAAGCACCACGAGCGGGAGGCGGAGATCGTGGCCCAGGCCGGCCGCTTCAAGGCGGTCACCATCGCCACCAATATGGCCGGCCGCGGGACCGACATCCTGTTGGGTGGTAGTCCGAATTTCCTGGCGGCGGAATTGCTCCGGCGTGGTGAGACGGTAGAGGATCAAGCCGATCCTCAGAAGCTTGCCAGCACGCTCGAGGAGGTCCGTCAGATGCAGCACTATGGCCTGCTGGATCTGTCGGTGAACGTCGAGGAGTATGCCGCGGCGCTGGCCGTGGTCCGCAAGCAGACCGAGGTTGAACACCGGCAGGTGGTGGCCTTGGGGGGTCTGCACATCATCGGAACCGAGCGCCATGAGGCCCGCCGCATCGATAATCAGCTCCGGGGGCGTTCCGGTCGTCAGGGTGATCCCGGCTCATCCCGCTTCTATCTGTCGCTCGAGGACGATCTCCTTCGATTGTTCGGCTCCGACCGTATCAGCAACATCATGGAGAAGCTGGGGATGGAGGAGGGGGAGCCGATTGAGCACAGCATGGTCACCCGCGCGATCGAGACGGCTCAGAAGCGGGTAGAGGCCCACAACTTCGAGATCCGCAAACACCTCCTTGAGTACGACGACGTGATGAATACGCAGCGGAAGATCATCTACGCTGAGCGCCGTAAGATCCTGGATGGAGAAAGCCTGCAGGACACCCTGGCCGAGATGCGGGGCGAGGTGCTCGACGGGCTGCTCCCACTCTACGCCAACGAAGAGAGCTATCCCGAGCAGTGGGACTTGCCCGGCTTAACCGAGGCGGTGAAAAGACAGTTCGACCTGGAGATCTCGTGGTCGCCGGAGGAGGTGGCGTCGCTGACCGTGGCGTTACTACGCGATAGCCTGGAGGAGCGAGCTCTCAAGGCCTACGAGGAGCGGGAGGCGAGGCTCGGTCCTGAGTTGATGCGGTACCTGGAGCGGATGGTCATGTTGCAGGTGGTGGACGGGCAGTGGAAGGACCACCTCCTGGCCATGGATCACCTGAAGGAGGGGATCGGGCTTCGAGGATACGGTCAAAAAGACCCGCTCATCGAGTACAAGCGCGAAGGCTTCGAGATGTTTGAGGCGATGGTCGAGCGGATCAAGCAGCAGACCATCGAGTACCTCTACAGGGTCCAGGTGGCGCCCGCCGAGGCCCTCGCGTTTGCGGGGGCGCGGGAAGCGCCATCAGGCGGGGGTGGGGATGGCGACCTTCCCCTTCGCGCTCAGCCCGGACCGCAGCCGCAAGCGGCGGAGCGGTCCCTCCGCCCGGTCGCCGCGGCCGCTCCCATCAAAGTCGTGGGTAAGAAGATCGGGCGGAATGATCCCTGTCCCTGTGGCAGCGGTCAGAAATACAAGAAGTGCTGCGGTGCCTGACGGCAGTAAGATGCGCAAGGTGTCGGTTGTCGGCATCGGGTGTACGCCGTTCGGGAAGCAGAATGGCGTCGGGATCATTGACCTGGCGCTGCAGGCCTGCCGGGAGGCCCTGAACGATGCACAGGTTCCCAGTAGCCGCATTGAAGCTTTCTATCTCGGCAATTTCGTCTCCGAGACGTTGGTCCATCAAGGGTCACTGGCCCCGATAGTCGCCCATCGACTTGGCCTCGGACCGATTCCCTGTACGAAGGTGGAAGGAGCCTGCGCCTCATCCGGTATCGCGTTCCGTCACGGGGTGCTGCTGATCGCATCCGGTCTGTGCGATATCGTGCTCGCGGCAGGTGTCGAGAAGATGACCTCGGCGGAGACGGAGGCGGTGACGGAGGCGCTGGCGTCGGCCGGCGACGCAGAAAGCGAGATGCGACTGGGCCTCACCTTCCCTGGGACCTTCGGGATCATCATGCGACGGCATATGCACCAGTACGGGACGACGCGCGAGCAGGTGGCCATGGTGTCGGTCAAGAATCGGTCCAACGGCAGTACGAATCCAAAAGCCCACTTTCAGAAGCCGGTGGCTATGGAGGAGATCCTGGAATCACGGCTGATCTGCGATCCGCTTCGATTGTATGACTGTACCCCGATCAGCGACGGCGCCGCGGCGGCGGTCCTGTGCGCGGCTGATCTGTCGGCTGAGTTCACCGATCGGCCGATCGATGTCATCGGATCCGGTCACGCGACGGGTCCCGCGACGCTGTTCGAGATGGCGGATCTCACCACCTTTGAGGCATCAGTGGTCGCCGGGCAGCAGGCCTACCGGGAGGCCGGTCTCGCCCCGAGCGATATCGATGTGGCCGAGGTGCACGATTGCTTCACTATCGCCGAGATTACAGCTATCGAAGATCTGGGATTCGTCGCGAAAGGGAAGGGGGGACCAGCCGTTGCCGATGGGCTCACGGAGCTTGACGGGAAGCTTCCCACTAATCCGAGTGGCGGCCTGCTCAGCAAGGGGCATCCGGTGGGCGCCACTGGTCTCGCCCAGATCTATGAGATCGTCAAGCAACTTCGGGGGGAGGCGATCAATCAGGTGAAGGATGCGGAGATCGGCCTGGCTCACAACCTTGGTGGGACCGGGGCGGTCAGCACGGTCCACATCCTGAAACGGCGATGAGGATGGCCGTATTCGAGGCGTTTGCGTGCAACGCTTGCAAGAGCCTGTTTGCGAGGCCTCAACGCTGCTGCCGACGCTGCGGGACGCCCACCGTCCTGCCGGTGAATCTGTCAGGTCGAGGCACGCTCACCTCCTTTACGACTATTCGGGTGCCGCCGACTGTCTTCCAAGGGCAGGAGCCATACGACATCGCGGTCATCGATCTGG
>JAGWRQ010000213.1 GCA_028869615.1 Candidatus Methylomirabilota bacterium
TGACTCCGTAGCACGCTTTTGTTGTGCAATTTCGAGAACCGCGAAAGCTGCTGAATGAGGCTTTCGCGGTTTTTGTTTATCGAGGCGTTGCCTCGAAAGTTCAGATGGAAGGGGGTGAGAGTGTGATGCGAGTTACAGGTACTGTAAAGTGGTTCAACGATGCGAAGGGTTACGGGTTTATTGCGCGAGAAGATGGTGATGACGTCTTCGTACACTATTCTGCGATTTCCGGATCCGGCTTCCGGTCGCTCAATGAAGGGCAGGCCGTGGAGTTCGACGTCGTAGATGGGCCAAAAGGTAAGCAGGCTGCCAATGTGACCAAAGCAGCCTAGCCGGCTTAGGTCTACACTGAATCATTACGACCTCCCGGAGAGATCTCCGGGAGGTCGTGTGCTTTTGGAGCGACCTGTCTGTTATTGCACAGTCAGGCGGAATCATCGTCTTATCCTAAAAGTTACCTTCCCACTCATGGCGAAAACGGCCCGTGTAGCGGACGTCGCCGACTGTCTTTGGTTCAGCGCTTCATGGCGACCGGGCTCGCCTGACGAGTGACGCGAATCAGCAGCCAGACGCAGAGGGCCAGTTTGAGCAGATCGAGAGCGGTGTAGACCAGATGGAGTCTCCGAAAGCGTACCAGCGCAGGGAGAGCCGGAGTATGGGGAACGAAGTCCAGGCTTCGGCCAAGCGATAGAAGCAACTGACTGAGCAGCAGCGACACGATAACGATGACCAAGATCGTTGCGGCGACAGTGACTACTGTACGGTCCAGGGGCCTCAGTCCGAGGGCGGCAGCGACGACAGCCGCGCCGAGCGCAAGCTGGGTGAATCCCCAGACACTAAAGTACAGCCGATTCAGTTCTGACACGAGATAGCGCAGGACGTCGCGGGTCTCATCGTGCGCGAGGGGAGCAATGGCGCGCGAGAACTCAGGAGTAGGCGCCGACAGTAGCCGATCGACCATACGGAAATTTTGTGTCGCCACGAACGCGATCAGCAAGGTGCCGACGATCCACCCACCCAGCAACATGATGAGTAGCGCTCTCATTGTCTCTCCGTCACCGGCCTCGGTCTTTTCGTCTTGATGTGCATCCAGACGGTTTACCCCTGAGCGAGCTCAGGGGTAAGGACCCACAGCAGCCGAAAGCCTCTTTCGGCTCTGGTGAGACAGATCATCGTTCCCGTATCCGGCCGGATGATCTCCGTTTCGTTGTTGCCCAGCACCAAAGCCGAGACGAGACGGCTCAGGTGCGGCAGGTGGCCGACGAGCATCAGCGGCTCCGCAGCTTCCTCCAACTCTGTACGGATCCTGTCCGGCTCGTCGCCTGGCGCGAGACCTTCGGCCTCTTTGATGCCGAGTCGCGGCACCAGGTATCCGGCCAGGATTTCGGCGGTCTGCCGGGCCCGGAGCCTGTTCGAGTGGCGGATCTCGGCGACCTCAATACCAATGGACGCCGCATACCGGGCCACTCGCAGGACCTCCTCGCGCCCGTGATCGCTGAGCGGCTTAGCCGGATCCTCACACTCGGATTTCGCTTCGCCGTGCCGTACGAGATAGTGCGGCACCGTCCTTTCTATGGCCATCCCTACCTCCGACGATACTTTCCCATCAGTTCAGTCTGCGCAAGGATGTGGCCGTGCATCGCCTTCTCCAGGTCTTTCTTCGTTGTGCTGGCCGGCAGATTCAGTGTTGTGTCGAGCGCGTACAGCTTGAAGAAATACCGGTGAGTGCCCGACGGCGGGCAGGGGCCGCCATACCCGACTCGGTGGAAGTCCGTCGTGCCCTGCTTAGCCCCGTTCGGAAGTGAGGCGGTCTTAGGGGTGTTCTCTTCGAGGGCGCGGGCGCTCGCGGGGATGTTCCAGATTACCCAGTGAACCCACGTCCCCATCGGCGCATCAGGATCGTCCGAGATAAGGGCAAAGCTTGTCGTCCCGGCCGGGGGGTCCGACCAGCTCAGCGGTGGGGAGATGTCTTGTCCATCACAGGTGTACTGCGGGGGAATGATGTCACCAGTCTGAAACGCCTGACTGCTCAGCTCCATTGTCGTCCCTCCTACGCCCATCAGCAGCGCGGCAAACCCCATCACAACGAATCGCGTCAGTACATTCAAGAACGCCATAGTGTCGTTGTCTCGGCCAGCCCTGTTTCTTTGAAGCGTGCCAGGATCTACGTGTGGTTGTCAGGAATGGTCGGTTATTATAATAAACCGGAACATGATTGCACTACACTTCTACTATTTGCAATAACAATTTCCCGTATTGCGCCTGTCTGCCGGATTACACAGGCAGGCCTGGGTGTAATTGGACGATTCAGACGTCCGATTGGCAGCGCGACTTATCGCGAAACAACTTGTCCTCGCTTATACTTCGCGCTAAATTATGAGTGTGCATATCGGATCTTGACTGTCCTGAGGAGTGACAGGATCGGGCAGTAGGCGGAGTAGGGGCTTAGTCGGTAAATGTGGGGGTGAGATCCAATGCCATATCAGGAGCAGGCAGCCGTGGGGCGACCTGCTCTTATCGTTTGCAGGAGGTGGGCCGATGAACGGGAAGAATTACATCGCAGGGAAATGGATAGAAGCGGTCGGGGGAGCCAGATTTGAAAGTCGCAATCCCGCCAAGTCCGATCAGGTCCTGGGCGCTGTAGCCCTGTCGAATCGGGAAGATGCGGAGCGAGCGGTAGCGGCCGCGAAGGCGGCTTTTCCTGGCTGGCGCGCGCTGTCCCGGGTAAAAAGGGGGGAGTATCTCGAGCGCTTCGTCGAGGTGATTAAGGCCAAGACTGAAGAGATCACTCGCCTCGTGGCATCCGAGGCCGGCAAGGCGTATAACGAGTCGAAAGCCGATGTCGTCGAAGGGATCCACATGGCGCAGTACATGTTCGGTCATGCTCGGCTTCCTTCCGGTCAAATGGTCCCCTCGGAGATCGCCGAGAAGGATGCGTACATGTTCCGCAAGCCGAAAGGGGTCGTGACGGTTATCAGCCCCTGGAATTTCCCCTTTGCGATCCCGATCTGGCTGATTACGCCGGCCCTGCTCGAAGGGAACACGGTGGTCTTCAAACCATCCGGGAACACTCCGTTGGTGGGGGAGAAGATCGTT
>JAGWRQ010000026.1 GCA_028869615.1 Candidatus Methylomirabilota bacterium
GGGCCAGTTCTGCCGTCTCGTGCAGGAACAGCTCCTGGACTACCAGGAAGTCGAGACTGGAGAGCGCCTTCTTCGCGTGGTGAAGATCGGGTTCTGTGAGGAGGGGGTTTTCGCCGACCATATACATGGCCTGAATCGACCCATCCAGGCATCCCTCTATCATTTCAGTAAGCGTCAGTCCTGTGCTGTTGGGAGGACGGATGCCCCAGGCTGCCTCGAACTTTTTCAGCACCTCAGAGGTGTAACTTTGGTAACCAGGGAGGTGTGTTGGGAGGCACGCGGAGTCGCTGCACCCCTGCACGTTGTTTTGGCCTCGAAGCGGCGAGATCCCGGAACCGGCAAACCCCATCTGTCCCGCGACAAGGGAGAGGTTCAGTAGGGCATGGGCATTGGCCGTACCATTGGTGTGTTGGGTGACCCCCATCCCCCAGATGAGGCAGGAACCGGCGAAGAGAGGCTTTGCATACCAGCGGGCGGCTTGAACGATCTGCTCCCGTGGAACGCCCGTCACCTGTTCAGCGACCTGCAGTGTGTATGGTTCCAGCGACGCTCGCCACGCCTCGAACCCTTCGGTCCGGTTCCGCACGAACTCAAGGTTGGCTGACCCTTCGTCGATGATCACTCGCGCCATCGCGTTAAAGAGGGTCACGTCAGTACCCGGTCGCTGCCGTAGCCAGAGGTCCGCCTGGTCGCACAACTCGATCCGCTTTGGGTTCACAACGATCAGCCTGGCGCCACGGCTCACGGCCCGGCGGAGGCGGATGGCGATCACCGGATGGTTTGATGACGGGTCGGAGCCGACGACCATGAGGCAGCCGGACTCCTCGTAATCGTCGTAGGAGTTGGAGGTGGCCCCCGATCCCAGTGAGCGCAGCATCGCCACGACCGAGGGCGAATGGCAAAGGCGCGCGCAGTGGTCGATGTTGTTGGTGCCCATTACCGCCCGGGCGAACTTCTGGATGACGTAACCTTCCTCGTTGGTTCCCTTCGCTGAGGCCAGCGCTCCGAAGCGTCCTCGATGCCTGACCAGACCCTCTGCTGCCGCATCGAGCGCCTCATCCCAGGATACCTGATGCCAACGCCCGTTACGACGTACCATGGGGCGGGTAATCCGGTCGGCGGCATGGACGAATCCCGTCCCGAACCGGCCCTTCACGCAGAGCATGCCGAGACTCGATCGATTCGTGGGTATATCGTCGGCCATCACCGCGAGGCGCCCATCGGCGCGAACGCGAAGGCGTATGCCGCAGCCGACGCCGCAGTAGGGACAGGTTGTCTCGATCTCTCGTGCGATGGGCGCAGGCGCTTCCTTTGGTCGGAAAGCGCCCGTGGGGCAGGTGGCGACGCACTGCCCGCATGAGGTGCAGACGGAGGAGGCGAGCGACCCATCGCCGAAGACCCCGACCTTGGTTCGGCTGCCGCGCCCCAACAGGGCGATGGCGCCGATCTGTTGGACCTCATCGCAGGCGACGATGCAGCGGCCACAGAGGATGCAGGCGTCCCGATCGAGGATGAAGAACGATTTGCTATCGTCCACAGGCGCATGCCGCCATGGCATATGGCGGCGGTGGAAGAGCCCAAGTCTGGCGCAGGCATCGGAGAGCTGACCGAACCCCGGTCGATCGAACGAGGGGGTCGCCATACCGCACGTGAGGTCAAGGACCCCGTTCCGGATCCGTGTGAGATCGGGATCGTTGGTCGAGACCACCATCCCCTCGCGGGCGGGGAGATGACAGGAAGCCGGGAAGCCTCGCATCCCTTCGACCTTGACCAGGCAGGTCCGGCAGGCGCCGAGGGCGGGCCGATCCGGGTCCTTGCACAACTGCGGGAGCGGGATGCCAAGTCGGTTCACTGCGTCAAGAACTGTGGCGCCGGGTGGGACTGCTATTTCCGTTCCGTCGACGGTGAGTCTCACGACTGCATCGCCCATCTTTATCCCTTTTCGGCGATTGACGGCGGGGTGGAGGCCATCTCTTCTGGAAACTGGTGGAGCGCTGAGAGGAGGGAAAGCGGCGCCGATTGCCCGAGGCCGCAAAGGGACGCCAGCCGCACGACCTCAGCCAGCTCTTCAATCTCTTGTTGATGGCTTGAGCCCTGAGGCCGATTAAGAAGATCGAGCAGACGGACTGTTCCTTCCCGACATGGCGTACACTTGCCACACGACTCCTGCGCATTGAAAGCGAGGAGCGTCCGGGTGACGTCGCCGATGGAGACACTCTCGTCGAGCGCGACCACACCTCCGCTTCCCGGCGAGAGGCTGCCACCCGGGATCAGCGGCTCGTCGAACTGGCTTGGATGGACGATTACGCCGGAAGGTCCGCCGACGAGTGCTGCCTTCAGTGCTCCTCCGTTCCTCTCTCCACCGCCCATTTCTTCAATCAACTGACGGAGCGTCACGCCCATCGGTACCTCTACGATCCCCGGTCGCGCGACGTGGCCGGAAAGACCGAAGAGCTTTGTTCCGTGACCTCCACCAAGGGCCGCAAACCACGCGCCTCCGCGACTGACGATCAGCGGGACGACCGCAAGGGTTTCCACGTTGTTGATCACCGTCGGCCTGCCCCACAGCCCCGCCTCTACCGGGAACGGAGGTTTTGGGCGAGGCATGGCGCGCTTTCCTTCGATGGCTTCCATGAGCGCCGTCTCTTCTCCAAGGATAAAACCACCCGCTCCCCGTCGAACCTCCAGATGAAAGGAGAAATCGCTTCCAAGGATTCGCTCGCCAAGCAGTCCGGCGGCCTCAGCGGATGCCAGTGCGCGCTCCATCCGGTGTGCTGCGAGGTCGGCCTCGCCGTTGATGAAGAGAATACCGCGATCGGCTCCGGAGGCGAACGCCGCCAGCAGGATCCCTTCCAAGAGCCGATGCGGATCGCCCTCCATCAGGTGGCGGTCCTTGAAGATACCGGGCTCACCTTCCTCACCGTTGACCACGAGATACTTGGAGGACCCTGTCGCGTTTCGGCAGGCCTCCCATTTATGCGCGGCTCCGAAGTACGCCCCGCCGCGCCCGGCCAGGCCGGACGCTTTGACTTCGGCAATGACCGCCATCGGATCGCCTTGCTCAATGGCGCAAGCGAATGTGACGTAGCTGCCCTGACGCAAGGCATCGGCCAGATCATTCGCATCAACCGCGCCACAGCGCTCGAGGACGGCTCGATGCTGGCCGCTGAGGAAGGGTTCCTGATTGAGGCCAGGAATGTCGCGCCAAGACGATTCCTGCCAAGCAACCGCCTCAATTCCAGCGGGACGGCGGTCAGCCTTCAGCGCGGAGACCAACGAGGGGATGTGCTCCAGCGTGACCCTCTTGAGGCTGATTCTTGGCCAGCTGGGTCGGTATACTTCCACAACGGGAGCGGCATAGCACATGCCATTGCAGCCCCCCTCGACGACGGTTGCGGACAGCCCTTGGCGCTCAACCTCCTCTGCAAGCCGATCCATAAGGAGGTCGGCTCCGACCGACTCGCTGCAACTCCCCACGCCGACGACGAGTCTGAGTGCTGAGGGCAGATGAGTGAGGGATTGTTCGATAAGCTGCCCGAGGGCAGCCACCGGTGTGTCGCCCCCTGACTTCGATAAGACCGGGACTGAGACGAAAGATTTCCGAGGAGATGGAGGATTAAAAATGCTGTCAAGCCGGTCCGTGGTAAGCCGTCCATAGCAGCGGTGATCCACCTCGATGACAGGGGCCATCGAACATCTGAAGAGGCAGTCGGCAGCTTCGAGAGTGACGCTGTGATCCGACGACGTCTCACCGGCCCTGAGCCCAAGGCGGTCCTGCAGGGTATGGAGCAGTGTCAGGCCACCCTGGATACGGCAGCTTACGCCTGTGCACACCCGAACCAGGCGGGATCCCGGCTTGACAAGGCGAAACTCCGGATAGTGGGTGGCGACCCCGTACACCTCACTCTCGGGAACCCGGACGAGTGAAGACACAGTCGCAAGGCTCTCGCGACTCAGCCAGCCTTTGACCTCTTGTGCTGCTTGCAATGCGGGCAGGAGCCAGGTCCGCTCCCGGGGGAACTGCGCAATCAGGGGACCAACAGCATGTTGCTCCGGCGGTGCCACAAATAGACCCCTCACAGATTCGATGCGACGTATCGGGTGATCTGGTTATTGTACCCGGACAGTCGCACGAAGACCGCCTTCATGTCAAGGGTTACGGCGCGGTATAGTCAGGCGTGCAGTGAGGGCTAACGAACTGTGCTGGAAGGTATTTTTTGTTGCAATGTGGCTCTGAAGATGCTAGATGAACTACAGGGGCGTAGGACTGTGTAGCTGCACGTCATGTTCAGGCGAGGGTGTGATGCCTATCGTCCCATTCTAAGGAGGGTGAGAATGGCGGTGTGTGCGTTCGTCTTCCTTGAGTGTACAGCCGGTCGATCCAAAGACGTAGCCAAGCAGGTAGCCGGCATTCCGGGGGTGAAGCTCTCTCATGCCGTGACCGGTCCACACGATGTCATCGCCTTTGTGGAGGGACCGGATATCAACGCGTTGGGGATCACGATCATCTCGAAGATCCAGGCGGTGTCCGGGGTGATCCGCACTACTACGAACGTTGTCGTAGAGTAACACCTGCCCTTGGTCGCCCTCGATTCGCTTCGTCTTGACCCATCCGCTGAAGTGGTAAAGAGTAGTCATATGTGGGCTGAGTGAGCGCAGCGGTGCCGCACTGTTAGAAAATACTTGACAAGGTCAGTATTCGCCATTTAGAGTTACGCGCTGTGACATCAAAGAGAGATTGGGGTGGGTCAACTAACCAACAACTGCCGATGACGGCAGTGGTGGGCAACGGAGCCTGTGGAGGCAGTCGATGAAGGGGGGGCGGCGAATGGAGAAGCAGGAGCGACGGCCAACGATCATGACCCTGGAGGAGGTCGCTCGCTTCCTCCGGCTGAACAAATCGACGATTTACCGGATGGCGCGGGAAGGGACGCTCCCGGCATGGAAATTAGGGAACGTCTGGCGATTTAAGAAAGACGCCATCGAAGACTGGATCGTCGACAGCCAGCGGGCTCACGAGCAAAAGCTTCACCGCAAATCCTAGATTGCTGCGCAAGGCGGTCACAACCCGCACGGTTCCATGCACATCGCCGGTAGGCAGACTCGGAAGGATTGTTGTTGTCCTTGACCTATTGGCGGGACCGCGCTCTGGCGCCCAGTCCCCACCCTCCTATCGCTGCGTTTCGTTCGATCGGCCTGCCCATCCCATCAGTCATGCCTACGACGTCACTGAAGCGTGCGCATTGGCGCTGAGCCTTCAGTCCGTACAGACCGGTTGAGATGTCGATACCGATGCCGATCCTCCGATCTCCGTGACAAGGTGTTTGGTGGGTCGAGCGGCAGGGCCAGTGTGTGGTCACGCCAGCAATCAATTCGCATGGCTTCACCGAGAAGGTTGCAATATGCCGGGGAGGTCTGAAAAGCGAGAGAAACCCAGCGCATCGGAGTTGCAAGGGCTCAGGCGACGTTGCGAGGAGCTCAGCGCCTCTGTCGAGTCGATGCGGGCCTATTATGAGGATCTGCTCGGAAGCCTGCAAGACGGCATTATCATCGTCGAGCCGAATGGACATATTCGCTCAATCAATCAAGCAGCGGAGGAGTTGACGGGACTATCGGCCCAGATGTTTCATGGCCGGCCCTTCGAGCAGATATTTCCGAATGATCGCTCGCTGCAGGAGTTGGTACGGAAGACCATGGAGAGTGGCCGGACTCATGCCAATTTCGATGCCAGGCTGACGAGGCAGGACGGCTCGCAGGTGGTCATCAGCGCCGTGTCCTCCCTCATCAGCGATGGTGTGGGGCAGGCGCGGGGCACCGTCCTGGCGCTCCGGGACCAGACCGGGATCAGGGAGCTTGAGGAGCGCCTGCAGCGATCAGACCGCCTGGCAGCGCTCGGGACGGTGGCCGCAGGGGTGGCTCACGAGATCCGAAATCCGCTGGCCGGCCTCAGAGGGGCGGCGCAGTTACTCGAGGGCGAGCCTGACTTTCCTCCCGCCCTCAGAGAATACACCTCGGTCATCGTGAAAGAGGTTGATCGGCTTGGCGCGATCGTTGAGCAGCTCCTGTCATTTGCCACGCCTCGAGGTCCGGTCCTTCGCGCTTGCAACCTGCACGAGATCCTCGATAGTCTCTTCTTTTTAGAGCGGGCGCCGTTGGGCGCTGCCAACGTCACGGTTCAGCGTCAGTATGACCCGCAACTCCCGGACATCCTCGCTGATCCGTCTGAAATTCGGCAACTGTTTCTGAACCTGATCCGTAATGGCGTAGAGGCGATGCCGGGCGGAGGAGATCTTATTGTTCGGACACGGTATGAGCGGTCTGCCAAGCGCTGTGGGGGCCGATCGGTGGCTGTGACCGAGATTGTCGATCAGGGAAGCGGGTTCGATCCTGAGATCGAGCGCCGCCTCTTCACCCCTTTCTTTACCACAAAAGAAAAGGGGACCGGGTTGGGGCTGGCCATCTGTCTCCGGATTGTGGAGGACCATGGCGGGGCCATGGAGGCGACAAGCTTACCAGGCAGAGGCAGCAGGTTTCAAGTATGGCTCCCTCTCGCGAAGCAACCCGAAACCAGCTCACCTCATAATGAACCTCATCGAACCGCGCAAGGCGTCAGGCCATGACTCTCGCACGACAGATTCTCGTCGTTGATGACGAAGAAAGTATCCGTTGGGCCCTGCGCAAGGCGCTCGAACGCGAGGGGTATCGGGTCGTACTGGCCGCGGATGGGGTAGAAGGACTCGCGCGGGCTGTCGACCCAAGCATCGACCTTGTCCTTATGGACATCAAGATGCCGGGCGCAGAGGGGTTGGAGACCCTCAGCAGGATCAAAGAGGCCCGTTCAGCGCTTCCCGTCATCATCATGACCGCCTTTGGCTCACTCCAGGCTGCGGTCCAGGCGATGAAGCGTGGGGCCTATGACTACATTACCAAGCCGTTCGATTTCGATGAGCTCGTGATTGTTGTGCGGCGGGTCTTTGAGGTCCGCGAGCTCACCGAGCGGGTGGCGCAGATGGAGGCCCTCGGCGGCCGGCCCTTTGACTTCGGAGGAGTGGTGGGCCTCTGCCCGGCCATGCAACAGATCTTCAAGCTGGTGGGAAAGATGGCCGCCAGCGACCTGACCGTCCTCATCAGGGGGGAGAGCGGCACCGGCAAGGAACTGCTGGCTCAAGCGATTCATTACAACAGCCGACGCTCTGCGCGTCCGTTTGTGGCCGTCAACTGCGCTGCCATCCCTCGTGAGCTCCTCGAGAGCGAGCTGTTCGGCCATGAGCGGGGCGCCTTTACGGGAGCCAGCGCCCTTCGACGCGGCAAGTTCGAGCTTGCCGAGGGCGGGACGATCTTCCTCGATGAGATCGGGGACATGGCCATCGGGCTGCAGGCCAAGATCCTGCGTGTGCTCCAAGAACGGCAGTTCGAGCGGGTAGGGGGCGAACGGCCGCTTTCTGCAGATGTGAGGGTTATCGCCGCCACCAACCAGAATCTGGAGGCCGCTGTCGCGCAGAAGAGCTTCCGAGAAGATCTCTACTACCGCCTGAACGTGGTGGCCATCAATCTTCCGCCCCTCCGAGAGCGAACCGAAGACATCCCTTTGCTTGTGAACCACTTCCTCCACCTATTTGCAGAAGAGCAGAGGCAGGAGCCAAAGACCCTGCCGCCCGAGACGCTTGAGTTGATGCTCGCGTATCGCTGGCCCGGAAATGTCCGTGAGCTGGAGAACGCCGTCAAGCGAGCCTGCGTGCTTGCCCCGACCTCTCTGATCCTTCCGGAGCATTTGCCTGCCGCACTTCTGCACGCAGAGGAGATCGGTGCCGCCGCCGGCAGATCGTCCTTCGAGCGGTTGCTGTCTCAGGGGATTACGGGCGAGCTTGCTCGTCTGAAACAGGAACGAGACGGACAGATCTATGCCCACTTCCTCGCCGCGCTGGAGCGCCCCCTCCTGTTGCGCGTCCTGGAGAGGACCGGTGGGAACCAGCTTCGGGCGGCTGAGTTGCTCGGGATCAATCGCAACACACTCCGAAAGAAACTCCGTGAGCTCGGCATTGCGCCTGTTCGCGGAGACGAAGAAAAGACGAAACGGTGAAGGTCCGTCGCAGGTTTCAGTGACGCGGCCGAGCTTTGGTCGGCTGCGGACGGCCTGTGAATGCCAGCACCGCCTCGGCCGAGGTGAGGAGGAACGCTTTGAACGCGACTGCCGCCCGACTGAGATGCTTGTCTTCACGATGCACCACAAACCACTGCCGTCGCAGGGGAAGCCCCTGAACATCCAGCACCACCAGACGCTTGAGCTTCAATTCCATACGAAGAACATGACGGGAGAGCAGGGCAACGCCGAGCCCTGCGGCCACCGCCTCCTTGACGGCGCTGTTATCCCCCAACTCCAACCCAACCCTGAGCTTCACCCCTTGCTGGCGGAAGAATTCATCCGCATTGAGACGGGTTCCTGAGCCCACCTCGCGCGCGATAAAGACCTCCCGGGCCAGACGATCCACCGGAATCCGTCTGGCCGTGGCGAGCGGATGAGATGGGGCGGCGACGACCACGATCTCGTCGGAGAGAAACGGTTCGGCTACATGGGGCACTTCCTCAGGAGGACGCCCCATGACGACGAGGTCAACCTCATTGTGCAGGAGGCGGTCTCGCGCAAGCGCGCGGTTGGTGACCTCCAGATTGATGGTGATGCCGGGGTACTGCTGCTGAAATGCCCCGAGCAATGAAGGTAGGACATAGGCGCCGGCGGTGCTGACGGCGGCAAGGGCGATCCGTCCCCGTTTCAGACCGTCAAGCTCTTGCATAGCCAGCCTGGCTTCGTCGGTCAGCGCACAGATCCTTTCGGCGTAGGGCAGGAGTTCTTTGCCTGCCTCGGTCAAGACAATGGTCCGGCCGACCCGTTCGAAGAAGGTCGCATCGAGGGCCCGCTCCAGCTCCCGAACTTGCGCCGAGACGGCAGGCTGGGACAAGAAAAGCTCCTCGGCCGCGCGGGAGTAGCTGCCGCGCCTGGCGACCGCCAGAAAGACACGAAGCTGATGAAAGGTCATGGCTGTATTATAAGGAAAAACTTATAGATATGGCAAATATTTCGTGCTTAACCTTATTTGACTTTATGGCGAGACTGTTGCATACTGGAGGTCATATCGCAGCGAATGTACAGAGCCGCGCACCGGCTCTTGATCGCAGCCATATGACGCACCCACCTCGAAGGAGTTTGCCTCGCGAGCTGACATGGATACGCACAATATCTCAATTGACATGACCGAACCGGTTGTACTGACAACGGAGTGTCCTGAGCTCGCCCTCTACGCAAGGGGGAAGGTTCGGGACATCTATGACTTCGGTGATCGTCTGCTGCTGGTGGCCACAGATCGGATCTCAGCGTTCGACGTAGTCCTGCCGACGGGCATTCCGGGAAAGGGGAGGGTCCTCACAGCCCTCTCAGCGTTCTGGTTTCACGTGACCGCGGACTTGGTGCCCAACCACCTGCTCACCACCGAGGTGGATGCCTTCCCACCAACGTGCCGGCCCTACCGCGAGACGCTTCAGGGGCGAAGTATGCTGGTGAAGAAGACGAAACCCCTTCCCATTGAGTGCATTGTCAGAGGGTACCTTTCCGGCTCGGGCTGGGCGGAATATCAAAAGACTGGGGCCGTTTCCGGCATCCCACTAGCGGCGGGTTTGCTGGAGTCCTGTCGCCTCGACCCGCCCCTCTTCACCCCTTCAACAAAGGCGGAGCAGGGCGCGCATGATGTCAACATCACGTTTGACGAGGCAGCCGCTCAACTCGGTACGGAGATGGCTGAGCGTGTCCGCAAGCTGAGTCTGGCGCTATACGAGCGAGCCCGGGCGTATGCCTTAGAGCGGGGAATCATCATCGCCGACACGAAGTTCGAGTTTGGGCTGCTTGACGGCAATCTCATTCTGATCGACGAGGTGCTCACCCCTGACTCCTCCCGTTTCTGGCCATGCGATACCTATGCGCCGGGCCGGTCCCAACCGAGTTTCGACAAGCAGTTCGTGCGAGACTATTTGAAGTCGATTGCGTGGGAGCTGCGGGAGCCGGGACCGGAACTGCCCCCAGAGATTGTAGCGCGAACCTACGCTAAGTATCAGGAAGCGCTGCGACGGCTGACCGGAGCCGGGCTGTCGTCATGAGGGGAAGGTATATCGGCTGATGCACGGCTTCATGATCAAGACGCTGAATCAGGCGAAGCGCGTCATCGTCATCGTTGTCGGATTCACTGTCTTGCTGTTTGGAATCACCCTCATTGTGCTCCCCGGACCCGCCGTTCTGGTCATCCCGATCGGCCTGGCAATCCTGGCGACTGAGTTTGTCTGGGCGAGGAGACTGCTTGTTCGGTTCAGGTGGAAGACGAGGCGACTCAAGCATACCATCTCCAGAAAAATGCATCACAACGCTCGTGAGCATTCAGGATAGAAGCCACCACATCAGCCTCTTCCCATCAGTACCCTCGTCTTGTGAAAGCCCTTTTTTGTGTCAGGCGGGCGTGAGGATGATCTCGCCCTCTTCTGCGCGAACCGGATAGGTCTGGATGGTGCAGCAGTTCCCCTCCACAGAGGCACCCGTCTTGAGATCGAACTTCCTGGCATGAAGCGGGCAGATGACCTTTCCATCGCCGATGATTCCATCGGCCAGCGGGCCTCCTCGGTGCGGGCATGTCTGTTGTGTGGCGAAGAGCTTCCCATCGCGCTGACGGAAGACGGCGATGCCGCAGCCGTCTACCACGTAATTACGGCCTTGGCCGAGCGGGATCGCGTCGACCGGGCCTAGCGGTATACCCTTTACCTCTTCATTCACACGTATGGGTTCGCTGAACTGGGCCGGATGCACGGGTTCATTCGCTTCGGCCCAAGGGTCTTTGTAGGCCTCGACCGCCCGTTCGATCTCGGCATCTAGTCGTTCACCGATCCCGTCCACATCCTTCACAAGCAACTCGCGGAGTCGCTCGATGCCGAACCGTTCGACAACTCCGTATGCTCGCTCCATGTACTTCCCGTGTTCTCGGTAATACTGGATGAAGCGACCCATGTACTTTAGGACCTCGTCGTGCGTCGTGACCGTGCACAGGAGGTCTGCGGCCCGCACGCGGGTCCCGGCGCCGCCGCCCACGTACACCTGCCAGCCGCCCTCGATGGCGACGACCCCAACGTCTTTGATCGTGGCCTCGGCGCAGTTGCGCGGACAGCCGCTGACGGAGAGCTTCATCTTGTGCGGGGTTTCGATCCCCTTGAACCGCTGCTCAACCTTGATCCCCAGCGCAACGGAATCGCCGAGCCCGAATCGGCAAAAGAGAGATCCCACACAGGTTTTGCATGAACGAACCGCCTTGGCGTAGGCGTGACCGCTGGGCATTCCTAGGTCCTTCCAGATATCCGGGAGTTGCTCCTTCCTCGCGCCCGCCAGCGCGATCCGCTGGCCGCCGGTGAGCTTGACCGCGGCGATCTGATATTTCTCCGCCACGTCGGCGATGCGCCGGAGCTGTGCCGGCGAGGTGATGCCGCCGTCGATTCGCGGAACGACCGAAAACGTCCCATCTTTCTGGATGTTGGCGTGCACCCGATCGTTGATGAATCGGGCATCGCGCTCGTCGTCGTACTCCCCACTCCAGATGGTTTTGAGGAGCGACGCCAGGGCTGTTTTGTGGCTCGGCTCTTCCTGTCCGCCGTTCAATTCGCGAAAGACCGCGCTGACGCTCTTTAACTCCTTGGCCTTGATGGCGGCGACCAACTCCGGCTTGGTCATCGGGAGGCTCGGCACATACCAGTGCTCGGCGGGGTCCTCTGCCACTTCGCCGGCATAAACCTCGAGGAGCTGTTCAATGAGCTTCTTGCACCCCCCGCAACTGGTGCCGGCCCTTGTGTGTACTCCGATCTGCGAGACTGATCGGCACTTGCCGAACTCGATCGCCTCCTTGATCTGACCCTTGGAGATCCCATGACAGTGACAGATCTGGGCGTGATCTGGCAGATCAAACACCGAAAGGATAGGCGCGCCGGTGGAGGTGCCGAAGAGCAGATCGGCCCGCCGCTCCGGCAGTTCCGCGCCTAGCAGGAACATCTGGGTGAGCACCCCGGCGGTGTCCGTCTCTCCCAATAGGATGGTACCGACGAGCCGATTCTCGCGTATGACCATCTTCTTATAGACGCCCCGCACCGGCTCGATATAACTGACGACCTCGTCTTGGGGACCGGCGGGGCTCGTCTCGCCGATAGAGACGAGTTGCACGCCCATGACCTTCAGCTTGCTGACGGGCTTGGAGCCCTGGTACTCAACATTGGAGGAGTTGCCGGCCAGATGCTCCGCCGCTACCCTGGCCTGCTCGTACAGAGGCGCCACGAGGCCATAGAGCTTCCCGCGATGCTGTACGCACTCACCGACGGCGTAGATGTCGGGATCGGAGGTCTGCATCTGGTCATTCACGAGGATTCCTCGATCCGCCGCGAGTCCGGACGCCCCGGCGAGTTCGGCATTGGGCCGGATGCCACAGCTCACCACGACCATATCGGTGTCAAGCGCCGTACCGTCCTGAAATTCCAGACCCGCGACCCGCTTCTCCCCGAGCACACGCGTCGTGGTCTTTTCGAGCAGCACCTGCACATCCATCTGCTCCATCGTTTGTTGCAGGAGCGCGCCTCCCTCGGCATCCAATTGCTGCGCCATCAACCACGGCATCATTTCGACGACCGTGACCTGGAGTCCGAGGGAGAGCAGGCCTCGCGCAGCCTCCAGACCCAGCAGACCGCCGCCGATGACGGCAGCCTTCCGGCATCCCCTCGCGTATGCCTCAATCGCCTGACAGTCATCGAGCGTCCGATAGACGAAGACGCCGGTCTTCTCCGCACCGTCCATGGGAGGCACAAACGGTCGGCTGCCGGTGGCGATGATCAGGGTATCGTACGACTCTTCCACGCCACCGCTGCCCCGCACCACCTTGTTGTCGCGATCGATCGCTGTGGCGGTCACCCCGGCATGTAGCGTGATGTCGTGCTCGCGGTACCAGTCGAGCGAGTTCAGAAAAATTCGCTTGGCGTCCTTCGCGCCGGTCAGGACATCCGAGAGGAGGGTGCGGTCATAGTTGCCGTACGGCTCCGCGCCGAACATGGCGACCTGAAACCGTTCACGATTCCGCGAAAGGATCTCCTGAACAATCTTAGCCCCGGCCATACCGTTGCCGATGACGACTAGTCTTTTTCGTTGGTCCATTGTGTGCCTCCACTGCCTATACAGAACGATGCCGGTCCCTTATTGGAACCGGCGTCGTTGCCGTCTTGACGCCACCCCGCCTCGGGTGACCTTTTGTCTCACATATTGCGCAATTACAATGCCAACTGTTCAGGCGGTCGATTCAAAGACGTTATGACTCGTTAAATTAAAGGGTTAGGACGCAACATCAACCCCGTCGCAAACGCTGTTGGGGAAGATGGCTGCGCGATAGAGAGGCAATGGCGTGAGAGAAATGTTCATATGTTAGGCGCAAGGCCAGATTTCTTGAGGACGAGAAGTCTTTTCGAATTTGGCCTCTTTTGTTTCAGTTCCTATTCTGGTATCTTCTCCGTTAGTCCGCGTGCTCGGTGATTTCCAATGAAGGAGCGACAAGTTTGCGCCGGAGAACGAAGGCGACGGGTCCGCGGCGAAATGAGGAGAGAGGGGAAATGGACCGACAGATGAGGATGATGGCCTTGCTTGTGGGCCTTGCATTGATCACGCCTCGATTAAGCTGGGGCGAAGCTCACACGGCAATCGAGAAAAGGTTTGCCCCCCTGCTGGAGCAGGCCCGGACGATTCGTGACAAGGAGGAGCAGACCCAATCGGTTTCCGGCATCGGAAAGATGATGTGTCAGTCGTTTCCCAAAGAACCCGGGGTTCGAGTGCTTCAGGAGGCCCTGACCCTTTCGCGAGCCATTGCCTCGCCGTTAGCACGTTCCATGCAGCAGTACTGGATAGCCGTCTCGCTTGCGGGGGAATGCGGCGAGATCGATGAGGCGATCCGTATTGCCCGGAGCATTGATGATCTTAATCAGCGCGTTAACGCCATTCAGACCATCGAGAAGATCCAAAAAGAGGCGGAGAAAGAGAGCATAAACATCGTGCGCCCTGAGGAAGAAGAGATGCGGCGGGCGCTGGAGCAAGCGCCGCCGTTCCTCGTGACCGTTGAGAATGTCGATGGCGAAGGGAGCGTCAAAAGCTTTGCTCACGGATTTATCGCGGACTCTCGAGGGTACGTGCTCACCAACGCGCATCTGGACAAAGGGGGCAACATCCTGGTGTTGCACCTTAACAAGGAATATAGCGCCGATATCATAAGGCGTCTGGGGAGCTCCGATATCCTCCTGCTCCGGTTACAGAAGGTCGCGCGATCACTTCCGGCTGCCACCCTCTCCGACCGACCGGAACTTATCCAGAACGAAACGGTTGTCGGTACCGTATGCGGTCCGATCGGAGGTGTCAGAAAAAGGGTTGGGATTTTCGAAAAGTCGTTGAATGGCGGACAGGCATTCAGCGCGGACTTTCAGTCGGATGGCATTGAACAAGGCTGCAGTGGGGCCCCTCTCCTCAACCTCAAGCGTGAGGTGGTGGGGATGGTGTACGGGGTCTCTCCCAATGATCGATTTGGCTTCGCGAAACCCAGCACCGAGCTCCGCAAAATCCTTGAAAAGGCCTTGAAGTAAAGGTCGAAGGACAGATTCATTGGTTCGCAATGTCCCACACTGATCCCCAACCGGTCAAGACTATCCGGTCGATAAACGCTGCCAGCTTCATTGGCCAGGAAGCGCCTTATGTCCGTACAGGTCGATGTCGAGTCTGACCCCAATTACGCAAACAACGCCTCAAAGTCTCTTGGTGTAACGATCCTCACGCGGCGAAAGTGCTTGATGTCCAGCAGATCAGTATCGCCTGTGACAAGATAATCGGCTTTTGCAGCCAGCGCGCAGGCCAGCACGTGATCGTCGTCTTGGTCCCGGCATATTCTGCCAATCTTGGGCTCGTAGTCAATGATCTCAGCGATAGCTTCACGGATCGGTTCCAGTGCCGCAGCGACCTCCTCGTGTGAGAGACGGAACTTTCGTGCAAGAATGCGCCGAACCTCAGTGATGATGAAGGGGCACGAGACGAGGGACAACTCACCGGTTCTCGCCCTGCGCAGTAATGTGGAGCAGATCCCCTCCGTAATAATTGCCGCAATGAGGACATTGGTGTCAAAAACGGCAATCATGAGATTGCGTTGAAGACGTCTTTCTCACTGATAAGGCCGCGCCTCTTGGCTTTCGGACCCAACGTTTTCTGCACTGCCTTGAGTTTCATCTCCCAGAGGAACAGACGCAGGGATTCCTTCACAATATCGCTCTTGTTCCGGCCTGTGCGTTTCGATACGTTGTCAAGCTCTTTCGATATCTGTTCAGGAAGACTAACCGACAACACTGTTCTCATGGCTACACCTCCTGCCCTACAATACACTACACGCATAGGTTCATGCAATGCCCTTCCGAACTTCAAGCCCAATAGGCGTTAGGGTCTTCACAGCATATGTACCGAGATTACTCACCCGCACCTGCCTTAGGGGGCCTTGCCTTTGGAACGTGAAGCCGAACTCCTCACTCGCTTGCCCTTGTAGTGGAACGTATCCACAAGGCTTCCGCTTGGATCCGTGAGAAAGGCGGTGTCTTCGTTCGAATCCCAGACTGGACCCTCGCTGCACCAGTGAACGACCAGTTGTCCCCTTGCATCAACGCCATCCGGCGCACACCCGCTGGATACGATGACCGTGTAGCCCGGGTCTATGCTCACATCAGGGAAGACGTATCTCTGTCGCGTTTCATTCGATAACACATAACTCGCCAGCTTGATCGCGGTGTTATTGAGATTGGCGATGCGAACGTAGGAGGGGTACTGGTTGTCCTGCGTTGGATCGACCGGGTGTACGGTGGTGATTTTGAGGTCTCTGACGCGACCTCGGGAGGACCAGATACCGACCTTACGTTTTTGCGCTTCGGCTTGGAGTCGAAGGAGCAGGGCGTGATGTATCCGATTTGGCCCTATGAAGAAGGCATGCGCTAAACCCTCCTGAACTAACCTGGCATTGACCATCTCGTTGCCCGCATAGACATAGGCCAGGACGCGGCCGTAACTGTCAGTTCT
>JAGWRQ010000214.1 GCA_028869615.1 Candidatus Methylomirabilota bacterium
TCTGCCCCAGCCCCCAGCGCATCCTTCAGGCGAGCTTCCCGATACGGGCTGAGCGCCAACTCGACTTCCGCCCCGATGAGGCGATCTCCAGCCGGAACCAGGTCCAGCCCTGGGGCCAGGGTCGGCCGCGCCACTTCAGCGATCTTCGCCTCCCCCATGAGCAGGTCGTAGGCGGCCGGTGTGGCCTCGCGTTCGATCCCCAATGCGCTCGTGGCATTACCCTGCGGGTCGAGGTCGAGGAGGAGCGTCCGCTGCTCCGCCGCCGCGAGAGAGGCGGCCAGGTTCACGGCTGTCGTGGTTTTGCCGACCCCACCCTTTTGGTTCGCAATAGCGATGATCCGCACGGCTACCCTCCCTACTTCATTTAACCCAGAAGGGTACCACAGTCGGCGGCGGGAACAAAGCGGCGAGTTGGGAGGAGTTTCACGTGAAACATTACGAGGCCAGAGCGTGCGATTTGTCCAGGATGAGCAGGTGGGTTGGCGGAAATCCTACGTCGGGCGCAGGAACCTCCCGGATCTCCATCCTCATCCCTAATGCGGCGAGCAACGGGCGCACGGACGGAAGCGAGTCGCGCGCCCCTTGCCCCGCCTGCAGAATCAGGCGTCCACCGGGCTTCAGAAGCGGCTCAACCATGCGCGCCACATCCGGGACCGGACCAACTGCCCGCGCGAACGCCACATCATACCTGCCCTGATGCTCGTTATCCCCGTACAGCTCCTCGACTCTCGCCTGAATGCAGCGAACCCCGGTCAGCTCCAGTCGGCGTATGATGGAGCGCAGAAAGGTGGCTCGCTTCCGTCTGGGCTCGAGCAGCAGCATGTCTATGTCCGGGTAGCCTATCTTGAGAACCAATCCCGGGAATCCTGCGCCCGATCCAACGTCTATGGCTTTCACTGGCGGTGCGGGCTCGAAGGCGACCCTGTAGGCAAGAGAGCGCAGGAAGCCCTCGCGGATGATCGCCTCCTCAGACCTCAACCCGGTCAGGTTTACCTGTGTGGCCCAATGTCGCAACTCCGACACGTAGACACCTAACGCTTCGTACTGCGACGGCGTCAACTGAAGCCCGAGGCGGCAGAGCCCGCGCCGCAGCAGCTCGCTGCGCCACACAACGCCCTGCTGGGCTTCCGCCTGCTCCGGCCGGGCACGCGTGCTAGGTTGCCTCCGGTCGAGTGAGCGCGAGCTTGCCTTGCTTCTGCAACCAGCGCTGCTGGCCCATCTGGAGGACATTATTCACAAGCCAATACAACACCAGGCCTGATGGGAAGGTCCAAAACATGAAGGTGAACATAACCGGCATCATCCACAGCATGGCCTTCGCCTGCTGTGGATCGCCCACGGTGGGAGACATCTTTTGCTGGAAGAACATGCTGGCGCCCATGAACAGTGCCAGAAGGTTAAAGGGGTAGTCCTTCAAACCCCACATGTCAAGCGTGAAGAGCGCATCCGGTTGCGAGAGGTCCTTGATCCAGAGGAATGGGGCTCGCCACATCTCCACTGAGCTCGAGAGGGCGTTGTACAGAGCGACAAAAATGGGGATTTGAACGACCATGGGGAGGCACCCGCCCAGCGGGTTGACCCCGTGTTTTCTATACAGCCCCATGACCTCTTGTTGCTTCTTCTGTGGATTATTTTTGTACCGCTCCGAGATGGCGGCGATCTTCGGCTGCAGAGCCTTCATGGCCTGCATCGACCGGAGGCTTTTTGCGGTAAGGGGGTGGAGGACGATCTTCTGCAGCAGGCTGACCAGGATGATGGCGACGCCGTAGTTGCCGCTGAGGCGATGCAGGAAGCGCAGCAGGTAAAGCGCGGGGCGAGCGAGCGCGTCAAACCACCCCAGGTCGACGATGTTGCTGAGATCCGACCCGGCGGCATTGAGATAGTCGAGATCCTTCGGCCCACCGTAGAAGGCGAACCGCTGAGTCAACTTCCCTCCCGGCTCAAGGCTCTGGGTTGGCGCGACAAGAGAAACGACCGGTTGTTCATCCGGCCCTTTACGTACCGTTGCCACGCTCCCCTTCCCCTCAGGCAAGAGCGCTGCGGCAAAATAGAGGTTCTGAAGCGCCGTCCACGACACCTGCCCGGTATGCGTAACAGTGCCCTGCAGGCTTCCGAGGTTGTCCGTTACGCGGCGACCGTCTACCCAGCTGGTGGACGACACGGCCTGCGCGCGCCGTGTGCCGCCACCGCCGTAGAAACCGGGGCCCCACGCCAGTTCCGGGGCGATGCTGATCGGCTTCTTGCCGCCATTGATCCAGGAGAGCTCAACCTCAACGCGGTAGCTGTTACCCTTGAATGTCAGGCGTTTGGTGAGCTGAAGGGGTCCGCCTCCGCGCGAAGAGAAAGTAATCGATCCGGTCTCCGATGACGAACGAAGGCCGAGTTGCGTTTTGTCGATGTCGAAGTCCAGCGGGGCCGGCTCCTCTGGATTCCCACTGGTTACCAACAGCGGACCCAACAGGTCTGCCTGGTGGAGCGCCACGAGGTCTACCCCCTGCCCGTCAGCGACCCGGTACGGCTTGAGTCGCCAACTTTTCAACGCTCCACCCCGCGATGTCAAGACCGCCCTCACGACATCCGTCTCCACGATCACTTCTCGCTCCGGCGCCTTGGGAGGAGCCCCCCGCCCCTGTTGTCCGTCTAATGGAGAAGAGCCTGCGCTCGATGGTGACGCAGAGGGTTTTGTTGCGGTAGAAGCGGCCTTCTCCTTCGACGGCGCCTGCGACTCTTGGGGGCGCGGCAAGAGGTACTGTCCGCCTAGAAGAATCAGGGTCGCAAGAGCGACCGCTAATAGTGCTCGTACCTGTGTCGACATGAAACTCCTAGTACGAAAGCTGCCCGCTCGAAAAGGCAGCCGCTTATTTTACTGGGTCGTATCCCCCCGCGCACCACGGATGACATCGAGCGAGGCGGTACGCGGCGAGGCACAGGCCTCGCGCCAGCCCGTACTTGCCTATCGCCTCATAAGCATAATCGGCGCAAGTAGGGTAGAACCTACAAGCCGGGGGAAGCAGCGGCGACACGATCTTTTTGTACGCCAGCAGAATCTCTCTAGCGATGAATGTCGGTATCATCT